>JASFOJ010000223.1:0-6408 GCA_050116575.1 Gammaproteobacteria bacterium
TAGTCAGTCGTACACGTTCTTCAACCGCCGGTGGCAACTCCGCCAGCCAGGCGCGGTGAAACTTTATTAATTTCTGTAAATGATCCCACCCATCGTCAGGTTCGTCCCAGCGCTGGGTTTTGGTAACGCCCCATACCGGGTCGCTGCCGGTCATAAAACGTTCCGGGTAGCGGACAATTAGCTTACGCCAGGCAGCGGGCAGTCGACCATCAGGGCCGACCAGGCTGTCGTAGCGCCAGGGATCCCGCGCCGACAGTTCCACCCAGAGATTGGGACAGGCAACCATGGCGGTTTCAACATCCGCCGGTTTTAATATGCCGCCGGCGTGGGCCCACAGGATGCGTACATCGTTATGACGTTGACAAATGGGAATAATGTAATCGGCTTTGGATGTTTCCGTGTGCAGCAGAAACGGGACGTCGAATTGCCGCGCCAGTTCAAACAATGCCAGCAGGATTTTATTGTCCTGCCGCGGTGGCAGGCCCGACCATAAATGGAGTTCGCCGATGCCCTGATAGTGACCGGCTTGCAGCCCGGCTCGCGCCTGTTCAACCACGGCTTCGTCCAGGTACCAGTTTTGGCGATGGGTCGGCGTAATATAAGGACTGAACAAGGGGATGATCCAATCGCCGCCGGCCTGGCGCAATTTCAGGGCATAATCGCTGGGTACACTGGAGACAACGCCCAATACGATGTTTTCTTTTTTCAACCGTTCAACAACGGTGGCGGGATCAATGACCTCTTCCTGGTCCCAATTATAGTGTAAATGAATGTCGGCAAATGGTTGTGGTTTTTGTACACCGTTTGTGGGTGTCTGAACACAACCCGTCAGTGTCAATAACAGAGAAAACGGAAAGAACAGAGCGCCGAGTAAAAGTATATATTTGCACCGCATTTTGCAGTTCCTCAATCGTTGCCACACGCACGTTGGCAACGAAATTTACGCCGCCGGTAATGTAACGGTAAAAACTACACCTTTATTATCAGACTTGTTTTGAGCTTTGACAGTTCCCTGGTGGTATTCGGTGATCAGCCGAACGATATATAACCCCAGGCCGAGATGGGGTTGTTTGCCACGCTTTTCCCGCATGGAAACCATGGAATCAAATAAATTGCTTTGCATCGTTTCCGGCAGGGTGGGCCCTTCGTTGATGACCTGCAGACCGATCTGGTTTTCCGTCCTGATGAGGCGGATCACCACCGGGGTATCGGGTTTGGCGAAGTCCATGGCGTTTGACACCAGTTTGTCCAGCAATTGCGCCATAAGGTCCGGAACGCCATTCATCACAAACGGTTTCTCTACCTTGTTTTCCAGTTGCAGGACAAAGACCTGTTTGCGGTGCGCCACTTTATAACCGTTGACACAGCTGTTAATGACCTGTTCTATATTAAACAGCAGCTTTTCTTCGGTTTGGATGGTTTGTTCCAGGCGGGTTGCTTCACTCATCCGGGTGAGTATGTTGCTGAGCCTTTCAACACCGTCCTTGGCGCGGCGCGTATATTCCTGGTGTTCTTCGTCCACGGATTCCAGGTTTTCCAGCGATGAGCGTACCACCGTGATCGGCGTGCGCAGTTCATGGGAAAGTTTGCTGGCCATGGTTTCCAGGTACCGGTTATATTCCGCCAGGCGGTTAACCATATCGGACATGCTGCGGGACAGGTCGCCCACTTCGTCCGATGCTTTGGAGGCTTTAATGGTGCCCATCACCCGTCCGTCGCTGCCGATGGCCTGGTCGGCACTGTCGCGCAATTTGCGCACCCGGAATGACAGGCGGGTGGCATAGGCAAACACGGTGAATGCCGTCACCAGCAGCGCAAGCAGGCTGAGGTTGATGAGGATTTCCACCGCGCGATTTTGCAGAATCAATATACTGTTGGACGTTTCTTCGATGGCCACGCTGCCAACCACCGATTCGCCATCGTTGACCGGAAAGGCGGCGGTTAAAATGTTAACCCGTTCATCCGGCGTGTTACGCCAGCGGGTTGCCGGTTTTCCGGATAGCGCCTGCTCGACCTCCGGTGTGTTAAGCTGGGAAGCAGTTGACAGATCGTCGTGAAACTCTTTGGTTGGTTGCGTCAACAACGAGCGATATACGGCGTGCATCAGGGCAGTAAAAACACCGGTATCACTTTCAGTGGGTTCAGCCAAATCATAAACATCGTTATTGGTGTCTTTGAGACTGCCGCTCAGCGCAATGACACGCCCGGTTTTGTCGGTGATCCAGATACGAAAACCCGGCCTGTGCAGCCTTGTTAAAAGACTCTGGATTTGCACGGAAGGCACAACAATGGTGCCGATCTTTTCTATTAGGCCCGTGCCGGTGGTGCGCACAATGTTGACGATTTTGCGCTGCCGGGTGTCGTCCACATCGGCAACGGCGAAAGCCAGTTTGGCGCCCAGCATGGAAAGGGGGATCTTTAGTTCAATATTGTAGCCGTCCCCGGTTTTGCGAATATAGCCGACAATGCGTGGATCTTCTTCGACACCCTGGTCTGTTTCCAGGTCCGTGGGCAAGCGATAAGCGGTGAGTTTGCCCTGTTGCCGCGCGGATAAAATATAGCGAACATATTCGCCGCTGGCATTTTGCATGGCGATCTGTAAGTGGTCGCCGTTGTCGATGCGCGACCCGGTCTTTGACCGCAGGATGAATTTGTTGTCGGTAACACGAAACAGGGCGTAGAGGAACGGCTTGTAGCTGCCGATCTGGAAGCGAAAGGAAAGCGAGGATTTTGCCGATGGGTTGGTTCCATCCTGCGCATCACTGAAGTGATAAACACGTTCCTGGTAGCCGCTCCAGTCTCCCGTATGACCGTCAATTTGGATCGGTGATGACAGGGGACGGACATACAAATGTTTGCCGCTGTTCTCCTGGGTTGTGGTGGCCTTGGTCAGGAACAGGTCCGGCTGATCCGCCAGCAGCGAGGCCACCACACGGGCGCGCTCCAGCAGTTGTAATTCCTGCCGGTTGCGAAGATAGTCTTCCATCTCATTGATATATTGATAGCCTACCCACGGAATAATCAGTAACGACAGGCTGACCAGCACCAGTTTTCGGCGAATACTGAGGCGAAACGTGGTGGCGTGGCGGAGTTTATCGAGCGCTGTGGTCATCGGCGTTGATTGTAAACATTGGCAGGAACGTTGGGGCTATTGCTCGACCCAACGGTAACCCATGCCGTAAACAGTATCGATACAATCAAACCTTTTATCAGCCACCTGAAATTTTTTACGGATACGTTTCACGTGTGAGGTGATTGTGGCATCGTCAACGACGATTTTGGCTTCCTGCATGAGTTGTTCGCGGTTTTTCACATGGCCGGGATGCAGGGCCAGGGTATGGACCATCCAGAATTCGGTCAATGTGAGGTCCACGGGCTGGTTTTTCCAATGCACCGAAAAACGGTCCATGTCCAGGGCGAGGTCGCCCCGTTTGATAATGGTTTCCTCGGCTGGCGGTTTTGACGCCAGATCCTGGCGGCGGAAAAATGCCGCGATACGCGCACACAGATGGGGAATACTGATGTCTTTGGTGAGGTAGTCGTCTGCTCCCAGGCGTAACCCTGAAATGATGTCCAGGTCGCTGTCGCGGGCTGTCAGGAAGATGATCGGCAGCGTCGAGGAGGCGCCGCGCAGTGTCCGGCACAGTTCAAATCCGCCGTCGATTTCATTTTCCAGCCCGATATCCAGCAGCACCAGGTCGGGCAGCTTTTTATCGAAGCCGCTCATGGCTTCAGCACGGTTGCTGTAGGTATCCACTTCGTAGCCCTGTTTGCGCAGCGACGCGGCGTAGTTTTCCCGGATCGCCTGCTCGTCCTCGACAATGGCAATGGTTTTTGCCACGACTAACTCTCCTTTTTAATCAATTAGTTATTGATGTAAGTTAAAGCGGAATATGACAATTATAGCTAATTCAATAACATAGGTATAGCTTATCTATCGGCAGATTTTGCCATTGCCATAATTCGTCAGAATTCATTCCCGCATTGCCATATTTCACCCCCGGCGGCGCCATTTTCGGAGGCTTTAATTAATCCTGACAGTTTAAGAATTCCGGCGCGCACAGGGATCACCTCCACTACGACTTAACTGCCAGGGACGGCACGCTGGAACCAATCGAAAACCCCAATAGCCGATCGCGAAGGTAGTTTTATGAATAATGCCCATTCTGCAAATGGTACAGTAACCGCCAAACCCTCGATAGTAAAAGATGCCTGTGTAGGACTGGTGACGGCTGTTGGTATCGGATTAATTGCCTCAATGGTATTTGTTGCCGTTGTCATGCTGTTGTCCTCTCCGGCATTTGCCAACCCAACCCACGAAGCCGTTAACCCCGCTGCAGTCGGTTTGTCTGACGTGCAGCAAGGACGCCTGTTATTTCGAACCGGCGAGCGGGGTGTTTTTCATATCGCGCCAACGGTGGATACCGACGTACACATGTCGGTGAGTGGCATGGTTGCGCGTACCCGTGTGACGCAAACCTTCACCAATCCGGATGACTTCTGGGTGGAAGGGGTATACGTGTTCCCGTTGCCGGAAAATGCCGCCGTTGATCATATGCGTATGAAAATTGGTGAGCGGATTGTGGAAGGTGTTATCAAGGAACGCCAGGAAGCTAAAAAGACCTATGAGAAAGCGAAACGGGCCGGCAAAAAAGCAGCGTTAGTTGATCAGGAACGTCCCAACATATTTACCAATTCCGTCGCCAATATCGGTCCCCGAGAATCGATTACCGTTGAAATTCAATACCAGCAAACGCTGCACTATGAAAAACAACAGGGCGAAGGAAAGTTTGAACTTCGTTTTCCATTGACCATGACGCCCCGTTACATACCCCAAAAGGAAGAGCCCCAAAAACCCCGGACACCACAGGACACGTTGCCGTCGCGGCAACAGGCGAAATTGCTTAATACACAATATCAACCGCAAAGCACATCGCCATCCCAGCAACTCAACAGTAAAACCGTTTATCGCGAACGTATTGAACATTTTTCCCATACCGGCTGGGTCATGGATACCGATGCGGTACCGGATGCTTCCCGTATTACGCCGCCTTTTTACCGGAATAATGATCAAGGTGACGATGGCGACGGCAGATCCGCCAATGCCGTAACCATCGAAGTTGACTTAAATACCGGTTTCCCCATTAACCAGATCAGTAGTCCTTATCATACCATCCAGACTACACGCCCGGAGATAGGTCAGGCGGTTGTGCGGTTGGCACAGGGACAGGTGCCTGCCGATCGCGACTTTAACCTGGTATGGACTATTGATGCTGGTTATTCCCCCAAAGCGGCGTTGTTTAATGAAAGCATCGACGGCGATATTTATAACCTGATCATGGTTATGCCGCCCAATCACGGTGCCGGAGCCATTCAGCACCTGGCCCGTGAAGTGATTTACGTTATCGATACCTCGGGATCCATGGGAGGAACTTCCATTGTGCAAGCCAAAGCCGCTTTAAAAGCGGCTTTGAAGCGTTTAAAGTCCTCGGATTCGTTTAATATTATCCAGTTTAACTCCGTCACCGAAGCCTTGTTCGAATGGGGGGCGCAGCCGGCTTCACAGCGCAATTTGTACCAGGCCAATCGTTACGTGGATTCACTGTATTCCACCGGTGGTACGGAAATGTTACCGGCGATTTCCTTGGCACTGGATGACAAGATTCACGATGAAAACAAGATCCGTCAGGTTGTCTTTTTAACTGACGGCAGCGTGGGTAATGAATCGCAACTGTTTGGTGTGATCAAGCAACAGCTTGGTAACAGCCGCCTATTTACGGTGGGTATAGGTTCGGCGCCCAACAGTTTTTTTATGAAGCGCGCTGCCGAATTCGGGCGCGGTACCTATACGTTCATTGGTAAAGCTGACGAAGTGCAAGCCAAAATGAACCAGTTGTTCGCTAAGCTCGAAACACCTGTACTTACTGATATTCGTGTCAGTTATCCCGACAATGTGGCTATGGATGTCTGGCCGCAGCGGGTGCCGGATTTATACCTGGGTGAGCCAGTGGTACTTGCGGTAAAAGCGAAAGATTTTGACGGCACGATCCGCATTAGCGGTAATCAAGCCGGCAGTCGCTGGCAAACGGAGTTACCATTGAAGGGAGGCCAGTCCGGTCACGGACTGGGCTCGTTGTGGGCCCGCGCCAAGATCAAGGCATTAATGGATTCGCTCAGTGCCGGCGCCGACAAAGACGAGGTACGAAAGTCTGTCATCGACGTGGCATTGGCGCATCATCTAGTCAGTAAGTACACCAGCATGGTGGCCGTGGACAAAACGCCGTCGCGGCCGCAATGGGACCCGCTGGACAAGCGCGCCGTCCCCAACCAGCTTCCCCATGGTTCCACCATGGGACAGGTTATCGGTTCATTCGCCCGTACCGCGACTGATGCCCAACTGAGAATACT
>JASFOJ010000224.1:0-6402 GCA_050116575.1 Gammaproteobacteria bacterium
CCCACTTTGCAAAACTGATGGACCAGGGTAAAACCACCCAGGATCGCATAGTCCTCAATGGTAACGTGTCCCGCCAGGGAAGCGGAATTGGCAAATATGGTGTGATTACCGATCTGGCAATCATGGGCAATATGCACATAGGCCATGATCCAGTTGTCATCGCCGATACTGGTTACGGCCCGATCCTGTGCCGTGCCGCGGCTGATGGTGCAACATTCGCGAATAACATTATTATCACCAATCTCCAGGCGGGTCGGCTCACCGGCGTATTTCTTATCCTGGGGATCCTCGCCAATAGAGGCAAACTGATAGATCTTATTGTTTTTACCAAGTTTGGTAGGCCCGTTAATCACAACATGAGGGCCAATAACGGTGCCGCTGCCTACCTCCACCTGCGGGCCGATCACGGCATAAGGCCCCACGGTCACATCGTCGGCCAGAGCGGCGGAATTATCCACGATGGCAGTAGAATGGATCCCACTAGTGTGAATCAATTCAGCAAAACCTCCAGTTGATTGGTTACCGGCAAAAAATCTGTTGACGCTTTTTACTATCTAATTATCGTTGGTAATTCAAAGATTGCGGCGTATGGCGCAATCTACAAACGGCTGAGGCTCACACCGGACGTTCAGCGCACATTAACACGGCGCTCGCGACGACACTGCCATCCACACTGGCTTCACCGTTGAATTTCCACACGCCACGCTTCGACTTAATGACGTCGACGTTCAACACCAGCTGATCGCCGGGTTTTACCGGGTGCTTGAAACGCGCCTCGTCGATACCCACTAAATAATACAGTGACGTGTCGTTAGGACGGGCGTTATTGGTACGAAAGGCCAGGATACCGGTCGCCTGGGCCAACGCCTCCAGTATTAAGACGCCCGGCATCACGGGGCGATTAGGAAAGTGACCGGTAAAATATGGCTCATTGTAGGATACGTTTTTGATACCTGTCAGGGACTCCCCCACCTTGCACTGGATAACTTTATCGACAAGCAGGAAAGGATAGCGGTGGGGCAAATGCTGCAAAACATCATATATATCCAGTGTATCTTCAGAATTATCCATTTGCGTTATTTCTTTTGTTGGTTGAATTGTTGTTCAAGCACTTTGACACGGCGCACCAGTTCGTCTAATTGCTTTATCCGTACCGCATTCCTTTGCCACTGCTGATTGTCCTGCAGTGGTGTCCCGGAGGAATACACACCCGGTTTTTTCAGCGAACGTGTTACCAGCGACATGGCCGTGATATGCACATGATCGGCAATCTCCAGATGGCCCACAATGCCGGCCTTGCCGCCGATTTGACAGTATTTGCCAATCCGTGTGCTTCCCGCGATTGCCGCACATCCTGCTATCGCGGTGTGAGCACCAATGTGAACATTGTGCGCGATCTGAATCTGGTTATCCATTTTCACACCATCTTCGATGATGGTATCGTCTATGGCCCCGCGGTCAATGGTGCTGTTCGATCCCACTTCCACATCATTGCCGATGCGAACCGAGCCAATTTGTGGAATCTTCACCCAACGACCCTGGTCATTGGCCAATCCAAAGCCGTCACTGCCAATCACCACACCGGGATGTACGATGACCCGGTCCCCAATGGACACGCCATGACAGATGGTAACATTGCCGGCTATCCGGCAGTCATCACCGATGGTCACGCCGTTTTCGATAACGGTGCCGGCACCAATATAACTGCGCTCACCGATAGTGACACCCTGACCAATAACGCAATGGGCGCCCACACCGGCGCTGCCGGCAATGGTTGCACCAGGATCAATAGCACTGGTGGCATGAATCTCCGTTGGTAACGGTTGTTCCGGATATAATAGTGTTGCTATCCTGGCATACGCGACATAGGGATCATCGACGAGCAGGCCATTGGTTGTCAGTAATGAACGATCGCCTTTTGATATTATAACCGCAGAGGCATTGGTCGATCGCAGCAGGCTCTTGTAACGTGTATTGGAAAAAAAGGTTATATCGCCCTTCCCGGCATTGCCTAACGTGGCTACTCTTTCAATAATGCAATCGGTGTCACCGATGGGTTCCGCTTTAATATGCCTGGCCAATTCTCCTAAAGTATACACGTGGCAACCGTCATGTTGTTTGTTGCGCTAAACTGTTATCTGCTATTTGCTTTTCTGTTCGGGCATTTCCGATTTGAGTTTTTCCACCACTTCGTTGGTGATATCGATACGTTTACTGGCAAATACCACGCCGTCGCTGACAATTAAATCAAACTTCTTTTGTTCGGCAATAGCAACAATCACCTCGAACACACGTTTACGCAATTTTTCAAATGCTTCATTGCGGCGGATATTCAGGTCCTCGCGAAATTCTTCCTTTTTTCTTTTAATTTCCCGTTTTTGCGCTAACACGTCCCGTTCCAGCTTACGTTGTTCCGACTGGCTCATAATGGCACCGTCACGGGACAATTTGTCTTCTAGTCCTTTTAGGTCTTTTTGCATCTTGACGATTTCCTTGTCCCGAGGCGCGAATTCTTTTTCCAGTTTCTTACGGGCAGCATCTGCCTGGGGCGATTCTTCCAGGACCCGGGCCGCGTTCACAAAGCCGATTTTGGTTTCCGCGATTGCTGCTATCGGCGCCAACACCATAAGCGCCAAAACGGCAAAACTGACTATGACTGGCTTTTTCAAAATTCGCTTGGTGGTAAAAACACGGGGCGTAGAAACCCTGGTTGCAAAAACATTGTTCATCATGGTTAAGTCGTCAATCCAATTGATTAATATTTATTCAATTTATTGGCTTTCCCGATACAAGGCACGCCAAAAACCGCAATGATGCCACGAAACCGCATGATACCTCAAAACGTTATCCGATATTAAACAATCAAGGGTATGTCGTATTGGACGCTTTTTTCGATATCAGACGGGGCTGCGACGCATCGTTCGCCGCTGCCGGTTAAAATCCCCCCAGCGATTATTCCGTAATTACCGGCGTAATAAAACCCGGTCAAATCGTGCAATAGAAAGCCCGCAGCTCATACTGGTTAAGCAATAACCAACACCCCCGGTAACTATATTCATTTCAATGAACCGAAGGTCCACTACTGATTATACTGCGTGCCTCTAGAATGGCGCGCCGATATTGAAACCAAACACTTCGGTCTCGTCACCGGCGTAATCAACAATCGGCCACGCCAGACTGAATGTCAGTGCACCCACCGGTGTGATCCACACCGCGCCCAGCCCGTAAGACGCCCGTAAACGATTGTCTTCGATGATACTTGGATCGTTGACATTGTTATAAACGCGCGCGAAATCGATAAACGTACTGAAGCGGAAGTTGCGGTTTGGCTGCTCATCGAAGGAAGGTGAAATGAACAATTCCAGACGGCCCTCGAACTTGGCGTTACCACCCACGGCCTGATCCGGCTCGCATATTTCAGATACCGTGGTGCCGCCCATACCATCGCTGGCGGTCACCGTCCGGCAATTGATTCCTTTGGGACCGATGGTGTTGCTGCGAAATCCGCGCACCGAACGGATACCACCGGTGTAATAATTTTCAAAAAACGGCAAATCGTCCGTACCGCCGTACGCATCGCCGTAGGCCAGTTGGCCCCCTGCCATCAACGTCAGCGCCCGGCCCAGGTCGAAATAAGACTTCATGTCATAGCTCGCCTTGTAATATTCCAGATCGCCGCCGGGAAACGCGACTTCCGCAGAGATACGCGACAAAATGCCGGATTCGGGAAATATCACGCGGTCGCGGGTGTCAAAGGAATGACTGAGCGAGGCGGTATAAGTCAGGAACTGGTTGCCGTATTTCTCGACCCATTGATCGTAATAATCGGGCGCCGTAACCCTGTTAATGGTGATATCCGTATCTTCAACACCCAATCCAAAATGGGCACTGGTGTATTCAGTCAGCGGAATACCGAAATTTACATTGGCACCGAGTTTGTCCGTGGTGAAATCCGCCAGGTTTGCCTGGCTTTGGTCCGTTGACCGCGAATAAATACTGAAACCACGGCTGACACCATCAAGCGTATAGTAAGGATTGGTGTAGGAAAAACTGTACACTTTCGAAATGTCGTTTTTGTTCACTTCCAGGCGGACGCGTTTACCCGTGCCCAAATAGTTTTTCAGAGCCACACTGGCGTTCAACAGGAAACCACCTTCACTGCCGTAACCCAGACCCGCGGTAAACGTACCGGTGGACCCTTCCACCACGTCAAAATTGACATCCACCTGGTCGGTAGTTCCCGGCACAGTGGGCGTATCCACCTTGACCTCTTCAAAATACCCCAACCGTTGCAGTCGCACCTTGGAACGATTAACCAGCGGCGTGGATATCCAGCCGCCTTCCATTTGCCGAAGTTCCCGGCGGATAACTTCATCCTTGGTTTTCGTGTTGCCAATAATATTTATCCGGCGCACATAGACCCGGTTACCTGGATCAATAAACAGGGACAGTGCCACCTCTTTCTTTTCCTGGTTTATCTTGGGTATGGGATTCACATTGGCAAACGCATAGCCGTCCACACCTAACCGATCAACAATGGCGGAGGTGCTGTCAATGACCCGTTGCCGGGAAAAAATATCGCCGGGCTTGAGGGATATGAGTTTTTCAATTTCATCACGCGGTATTATCAAATTACCAGCCAACGTAATGTCTTTTATAACAAACTGGTCACCTTCAGTGATGTTGATAGTGATATAAACATCCTGTTTATCAGGCGATATCGACACCTGCGTTGAATCGATATTAAAGTTGATATAACCCCGATCAAGATAAAATGAACGCAATCGTTCAAGGTCACCCACCAGCGTTTGTTTGGAATACTTGTCACTGCCGCTGATACCGGAGAACATGGTCGGCATACTCAATTCCAGCTTGTCGAGCAAATCCTGCTCTTTGAATTTTTCAGCGCCGATGATTTTAATTTGCCGTATCCTGGCCGGCTCGCCTTCATCAATATCCAGCTCGACATCAACCCGGTTGCGCTTCAGTTTATTGACGGTCGATTTAATCTTGACGCCGTAGTTACCCAGCGCAAAATACTGTCGATGCAGTTCCTGTTCGACCTGATCCAGCAGGGAGCGATTAAAAACCCGGCCTTCAGCCAGGCCGATATCCTTAAGGGCCTTGGTCAGGTCCTCGGTATTAATCTCCTTATTACCAAAAATCTTCAGACTGGAAATAGAGGGACGCTCGACGACATGAATAACCAGCACATCGCCGTCACGGGAGAACCACACATCTTCGAAAAAACCGGTTTTAAATAGCGCGCGTATCGCTTCTGTCGACCGATCACCGTCGAGGGTTTCGCCGACTTTCAACGGCAGGTAGGTAAAGACCGTACCCAGGGAAATGCGCTGCAAACCCTCAACCTTGATATCCTTGATAACGAAGGGTTCTACTGCGAGAACTTTCTGGCTCACCAATAACAAAAACAAAATAGTACACAGCAAACTGCGCAACTTCATTGGTTCGCCTCGTTATTATTGTTGTTGTCGAGTTTCATTGCTACCTGCTTTTAATTTATATGTTTGTTTACTTCAAAGACCAATTTACTTCAAAAACAAGGAGGTAAAGCCAGTGCCGCATATAAAATGCAATGACACCAAAACACAAAAACACGGAATTCATCGAAACCAGATATCCTGATCACAGAATCTGCGTCTTTTTGACTATCAGGGTCTTTACATTTTAGGTGCGGAAATTATCCGTAAGTGGATATGCTATCGGAAATTCCCCCCCAACAATTTGAATCTACTTTTTGTATTGTTTCCAAATTTTTTGCTGGGTAATAGTCGTGTTATTTAATAAGCGTCAGCTACTCCAGAACAATCGGTGTATATCGTTATAAAATGCCAACATCATCAGCATCCCCAGCATAACGATGCCGATATGTTGCATTCTCAATTGTATCTCTTCAGACAAGGCGCTGCCTTTGACAACTTCGATGACATAAAATAATAAATGGCCGCCATCCAGTAACGGTATCGGCAACAGGTTGAGAACGCCCAGGCTGATACTCACAATCGCGAGAAAAGACAAAAATGTCGGTAGTCCTTCACTGGCGGTATAACCGGCGTAAGTCGCGATGGTAATGGGTCCGCTGAGATTTTTGACGGAAACGTCGCCGACGATCATATGGCCGATCATCTTTAATGTCAGTGCCGACATTTCCCAGGTTTTCACGACCGCGGTATAAAATGCCGTGCCTACCGGATGCCTGTCGATAGACCGTAAGTCATCAGGATAAGGCACCGGTTCCGGCAGCGCGCCGATACGACCAATAACGCCGGTATCGGTTTCCAGGGCCTGCGGTGTCAGCTTAATTTGCCGGGTTTGCCCATTTCTTTCAATGGTCACATCCAGGGTCTTTTCCGGGCTCTTTCGAATCACCTCGACCCAGTC
>JASFOJ010000225.1:0-6355 GCA_050116575.1 Gammaproteobacteria bacterium
ACCGTCATGGTGATTAACGAACCGGTGATGACTAATCGCCTCAAGCAAATCATGCCCAAGTCCGTCGTCAATGCACACTTCAACAAATTTCCCGAGCAGTTCAAAATAATCCTTGGTATCGGGATGACCCTGTTTATTGTGTTTTTTCTGGCGATCTTATTGTTTTTCTCAGTGGTGTTTCCTGTTGTTTTGCTGAATGCCTTTGTCAGCCTGATTTTTTCGGTGAATATCATCAACGTCCAGTGGTTATTTGATAACTATGACGTGTTTCTCGAGGTGTTGTTTGGCGTTGCCATCATCATATTCGCTGTTGTGGCAATAAACCGGGACAAAGAGGCTTATAAGCTGATCGTGGATTGGGTATTGGGCGCCATCGTCGGCCCGTTCGTGGATTTTTTCTATCGCTTCGGTATTTTGATCGCGTTTATGGTGTTGGCGCTCATATCCATTTATCGCATCAGTGATATTTTTATGGGCTCCATGGCCTACACCCTGTACGTTGACCTGGGATTTGAACTGGCGGAAATCGCCAACATCACCAAGTTATTCGGCTTTATCATGACCCTGGTGGGTGCCGCCATGGGTGGCGTCCTGGTGATGCGGTTTGGTATTATGCGGCCGCTGTTACTGGGGGCGGTTTTGGTGGCCGGCACCACCTTGTTGTTTGCCTATCTTTCCACGGTAGGCAAGGATATTTACTGGCTGGCGGCGGTGATCGCCGCGGACAACGTCAGCGCCGGCCTGGCCCAATCGGCCTTTATTGCCTACCTGTCGGCGCTGGTGAATAAATCATACACTGCAACCCAGTACGCGTTGTTCAGTTCACTAATGACGCTGTTGGGTAAATTCTTAAGCGGTTTTTCCGGCGAGATCGTCAAAGCCGACGGCTACGCCAACTTCTTTATTTATGCCTCGATTATTGGCATTCCCACCATTTTGTTGATCATCGCCCTGATAATGCTAAAACATGCCCCCGAGCCGACAACAGCGGAGGAGGGCGAGCAATAAACGTCGCATTTTTCTGTAAAACCGGGTGACGGGTCATTTGTCAATCGGTTAAAATAGGCGCCCTTTTACGATAAGCCCAACACGACGATGTCTCCTAAACCCGAATTATTATCCCCCGCCGGGTCTCTGAAGCACATGCGTTATGCCTTTGCGTTCGGGGCGGATGCCGTGTACGCCGGGCAGCCCCGCTATAGCCTGCGGGTGCGCAATAACAGCTTTGATATGAAGAACCTGGAGATCGGTATTAATGAGGCCCACCAGCAGGGCAAGCAGTTTTTTGTGGCCAGTAACATTATGCCGCATAACAGCAAGGTCAAAACCTTTCTGGCGGACATGAAGCCGGTGGTCGAGATGGGGCCCGATGCCTTGATCATGGCGGATCCCGGGTTGATCGCAATGGTGCGCGAGACCTGGCCGCAGATGCCTGTTCACCTGTCAGTACAAGCTAATACCGTGAACTATGCCGCTGTTAAGTTCTGGCAATCCCTGGGATTAACCCGGGTGATTTTGTCGCGGGAATTGTCGCTGGATGAAATCGAAGACATTCGCCAGCGCTGCCCGGATATGGAACTGGAAGTTTTTGTGCACGGCGCCCTGTGTATTGCCTATTCGGGGCGTTGCCTGTTATCCGGTTACTTTAATCATCGCGATCCCAACCAGGGGACCTGTACGAATGCCTGCCGCTGGCAATACAGCGTGCATGATGCCCGGGAAGACGACGCCGGCGATGCGCAACTGGAAGCGCAACCACCGATACAGAAGATTAATTTTGACGGCATGGCAGCGATGAAACAGGCGGAGGCGTTTCCCGATACCGCCAATGCAAAACGCCATCCGCTGGCGGATCAGGTTTATCTCATCGAGGAAGGTAACCGGCCCGGTGAGTACATGCCCATCATGGAAGACGAACACGGCACTTATATTATGAACTCCAAGGATTTGCGGGCCGTGCATTATGTCGACCGGTTGGTGAAAATAGGCATCGACTGCCTGAAAATCGAAGGCCGTACCAAGTCACATTATTATGTGGCGCGCACAGCGCAGATTTACCGCCAGGCGATCGATGACGCGGTGGCCAATAAACCGTTTGATCCTTCTTTATATAAGCAACTGGAAGATCTGGCCAACCGAGGCTACACAGACGGTTTTTACCAGCGTCATCCTGACCAGACTTATCAAAACTATCTCAATAATTATTCCGACAAGGGCAAGCAGCGCTTTGTGGGCGAGATTCTGAGTTTCGATAAAGCCACCGGTATGGCCGAAGTGGCGGTGAAAAACCGGTTTGACGCCGGTGACCAGCTGGAAGCGATTTTGCCGGGGGGCAACTATCGTTTCGAAGTTAACCAGATCGAAAACGAAAACGGTGAATCCCTGGAATGCGCGCCCGGCAGTGGTTATGTAGTCAGGATTCCGTTGCCGGTCGAAGCCGGTGTTGCCAACGGTTTGCTGGCCAAAACGCTTTCTCCTTCCTGATGCCTGTTCCTGGCACTAGCCCTGGCCCGACGCCAGTTTATCTGCCCAACGGGTCGTCTCCGGCAGTCGGTATTTGGTGGTGCAGCGCAGCGTGTAGTCGATGGCGGTTTTCAGATCCACCTTATGACCGATGGAGACAAATAAGGGGTTGACGTTAGTTCGGGTGCGCACGACCGCGCCGATGGTTTCGTTCTTATCCATTAATGGTTGCCAGTCGCCTTTTTGCGATCCCACCGGTTGATAGCTGCCTATCAGGCGTGATTTGGCCACACCGATGGCGGGCAGGTCGGTCCACAAGCCCATATGGCACGCCAGTCCAAAGCGCCGCGGATGGGCAATGCCCTGGCCATCGCACAGCAACAGGTCCGGTGTTGTCTGCAACTTTTTAAAGGCTTTTAGCGCCGCCGGCACTTCGCGAAACGAAAGAAAGCCAGGAACATAGGGGAAGCGGGTCTTGTCGCGGATCACTTGATGTTCCACTAATTCCAGCGCGGGGAAACTCAATACGGCAATGGCGGCACGGGTGATCGTTCCCTGTTTTTCAAAACCGATATCGACGCCTGCCACGGTATGTATGTTGCGAAGTTTGCCGGTGGTGATGACCCGATGGCGGTATTGTTCCTGAATAGATTTGGCAGCCTGGGTAGTGTCCGGCCATTCATGCAGCAACTGAATTTTCATGGTTCTCCTGATGGCAGCGAAATCGCTCTTTTAGCCGTGCGCCCTGTTAAACGCGTAAGTGCCGCTATTGGTACCAGCTGACGAAGCGTGCGTCAAATTAGCGAGCCACCGGAACTGTCGGCGGGTTTTCTGATCGAATATCACCAATAAGTTGATACACTGTACCGGTTCTACGATGTACCCATTGTGTGAGTTGGCCTTTAAAACCGCTGAAAGTGGCTATGAGTTGGCCGGGAAATCGGTTAAACTGGGCGCCTTCGACGTCGGGGGTTAGATGGCCACCGGTGTCACGGTACGAATTCAAACCAAATAAAACGGATTAAAAAAACACTCTCAAGCAAAACCATCCAGGTATTTAAAAGGTTTTTACACATCCATGAAGTTCATTCGAACAGTTAGTCTCGTCCAGCTGGGTAAAATATTTTTCACAACGATATTAATGACTGTGTTGGTGGCCTGTGGCAAACAGGATGACCTCGATCTCATTGCGCCCACCCTCAGTATCACCTCGCCAACACCGGGTTCGAGTTTTTCCACCAACCGCACTGTGACTATCGAAGGTGAAACCAGTGATGACGCCACGGTTGTTGAAGCGACGCTTAATGATGTGGCCGTGCCCGGTGCTGATATCTCGCTGACCGGAACCACATTTACCATTAATGTCACCCTGGTCGACAATGCCAATAACATCGTGGTCAAAGTTTCGGACGACGCCGGCAATAACCGCTCGTTGACTTTTACGTTGTATTTTCCACAGCTGTCGATTCCCAATGGTGCGGATGCCGCGTTGGTATTGGGTCAGGCGGATTTTACCAGCAACGCCCCCAATCAGGGCGGCACCGTGGGCGCCAGCACCTTAAGCGGCGTAACGGGAACCCTGTTCAAGCGTAACAACACCGTGTTGTATGTGCCGGACGGCGGCAACCACCGCATCCTGGGGTTTAACAATACCGAATCCACAACCAATGAAAGTGCCGACATTGTGATCGGGCAGGCGAATTTCACCTCGTCGGATACAGGTACCAGCGCGACCCGTTTTGACACACCCACCGGCGTCTATGCAACCGATTCGCAATTTTTTGTGGCTGACAAGGGCAACCATCGGGTATTGATCTGGGATTCCATTCCTAACAACGGTTCCGTGGAAGCAAGCACAGTGATTGGGCAAACGGATTTAACCAGCAACAATATGAATTGCACTCCCAGTACACTGAATGCACCCTCCAGCGTCTTTGTCGTGGATGGCAAAGTCATCGTGGCGGATAACGGGAATAACCGGGTGTTAATCTACAATGCTATTCCCGATACCAACGGTGTGGCAGCGGATTTGGTACTTGGCCAGCAAAACCTCAATACCTGCCAGCCCAATGACAGCGACGGCGACGGGGCCACTGATACGCTGTCAGGCGCCACCCTAAGTAGTCCCGGCGGCATCTGGACCGATGGCGCCCGGTTACTAATCGCGGACACCGGCAACAATCGCGTATTGGTCTGGGATGACTTATCAACGGTTACCACGGGTCAGGCGGCGGATCACGTGTTGGGCCAGGCGGACATGACATCCGATGTTATAGAGCCACTACCCTCCGATAGCGGTCTCAATAATCCGTTATCCGTGACCAGCAACGGTAACCAGATCTTTGTCGCCGACAGTGGTAACCACCGGGTGCTGGGCTGGAATGCCTTTCCCACCACCACCGACAAACCGGTCGCCGACAGCGTTATCGGACAAAGCGATTTTTCCACTAATACAACAGGCGCCACTGCAGGTCTGATGACCACTTACGACAACGTGTTTGTCGCCAACGAGGGGGTCTATGTTGTGGATGGCAATCGTGTGCTGCGGTTTAGCGAGCCCCAATAACGTTTCTTTATCATATACGGTTGTAGGCAATTCAATTGCCTGTCGGTACGATCATGGTATCCGCTATCACAGGGCCGTATTACCACTCGTATGACCTTCTATATTGGCTCATAATGCTTATCAGGATGCATTTGTAATTCGAATTTCCACCCGCCACCAGTCGTGGCAATTAACTTTATAAATATCAATAACTTGTAATAATGCAGTAAATAAATCCAGGGACCTTTGATGGTAAATCTCGCCCAGCGTGCGGTTTTACGGGTCACAGATCCGGACGCCGGGCTATTAATATTTCCGGCGGTATGACGATATAAAACCTGAAGGGTTTTTTAAATTCGATCGGGCATTTTACTGGAGAACGGCCATGGGTCTGTTGGATGATCTCAAACAGCAAACTGAGAGTAAAAAAGCGCAGGAAAACCAGGAAAGTCTACGCAAGGAAAAAGCGGAGCAATTTTACCGAGAAAAAGTGCAGCCCAAGCTGACGGAAATCTATACTCATTATGCCGAACTTACCAAGCATCTCAATTACGTCAAGCCTGATACTGTCGCGAAATATGTTGTTAACGCGGCGGGGCTGGAAGCCGAGTTTAAACAGGGCGACTATAAAGTCCAGGTCGACAGTACCACCGATACCAACTATATTTCCATTCGCTGTATTTGTTCCCGGCCAAATATGATTGAATATTTCATTGAAGACCCCAATGCCATCAATAAACACAAAAATTATCTTAACGAGCGCGGTTTAAATTACCAGGTCTATCCCCGCAACAACGGTGAACCGGGGGCTCGCATTACCATTGAAGCTGAAATTGCTGCTGAATTGTATTTTAAGGGAAACCGGGAGCAGGGTACCATTGAGCTGCAGGTTACCAATTTCGAAAACCTGGGACGCCGCAGCCGGGTGTTACAGATTAAGGATATTAATGAACAGTTTCTCGATGGCCTTGATCGCTTTATGATTCGGGAAAATGATAATTTCTTTAAACTGGATATCGACGACAAAGCCAAGGAAGAAATCCGGGCCAGGGTTCAGGAGGAACAGCGCCGGCGCCAGGAAGAACTGGCGGAAATGGAACGCCGGGCGGCGGAAGAAGAGCAACGCGCCAAACTGATGAAAGAAGGTAAAGGCGGCAAAAGAGGTCTGAAACTGGTAAAAAATATTCCCACCAAGAAAATATTCAAGTCATAGAAACGGGCGCCGTGCATTGTGATAATGTCACGGCGCGTTTAATCCAGACCCAGAAACGCTACGCAATCGTCCGGCAACTCATCGTAGACCTTGTCGAGAATCCGTTGACCCTGCTGCGGACTGAGTAGATTTTT
>JASFOJ010000226.1:0-6327 GCA_050116575.1 Gammaproteobacteria bacterium
AAATCGTTAACGCTCTCAGTGCGCATGGTATTACACCGACGCAGCAACGAATCCTGATTGCGCAAGTCATGTTGTCCAAAATGCAACATCTGTCAGCGGACCAGATTCTGCAACGAGTTAACGGCCAATCTCACGCGGTTTCCAAGGCGACAGTTTATAACACGCTAAACCTGTTTATTGACAAAGGCCTTATCAAGGAGGTCATTGTCGACGCCAGCAAAGTTTTCTACGACTCCAATACCAGACCGCATCATCACTTCTATGACATCGACTCCGGCACGCTGCATGATATCGAGAGCAGCGAACTGGCCATCGAAGGACTGCCGGAACCGCCGGCTACCCTTAAAATTCAGGACATTGATATCATTGTGCGGGTATCATCGCGCGGCAATTAAAGGATGTCGCTATCGCGTTGTTCGACAGTTGCTAATCTCCATCCCTGTGTTCCGGTGTAACACCGATGCATCCACCTGCACTATTCTTTGGTGTCGAGGACCCCTTACAACGGTAACCGACTGTAACTCGACGCCGGTTTCAATTATACTCCCGTCGCCGGGCATCCCGGTTTCGCCAAGGGTGGCCATAGCCGGCGTAGCTCAGTTGGTAGAGCAACGCATTCGTAATGCGCAGGTCGGGGGTTCGAATCCTCTCGCCGGCACCACGCGCGCCCTGTCAGGAATTGCCGCCGGGTCAACAGCGCCTGGCGATACCTTTTGTCAGATAACCCTCTAATCGATAGCAACCCCTACTTACGAATACTTATATTCAATAAATATAACTACTTAAGGGTTACATATTGATTAATTATTAGCCGTTCCCACTAATATCTGTATCAGCGATATATTTATAGATATAAATTACTTCCAATGACTAAAACCCTTTAGTATCGTCGAGCTCAGACAAACATAACCCATGCCCCCAAATATGTTTGTCTGGCCGCGACGCCGCCCTGTTGCGGCCTTTTTTTTGCCTGCCGATTTGAGCCGTTAACATTTGTTTTCACTGTGGTATAGTTTGCCAATAGTCGGATCTTAAACGGATTTTAACGGTGTTAACAATGCAAAAAAACGCACTTACTGCCCTTACTTTACTACTGCTGTCATTCCCAATTTACCCCGTAAGTGCCGGAGTCGATAAAGGCTTAGAAGCCGCTGAAAAGGATGATTACCGGACTGCTTTCCAAAAATGGCGTGCTCGCGCCCAAAAAGGTGACGTCAAAACCCAGGCTACTGTCGCCGTGCTCTATCATACCGGCCAGGGTGTTTCCAAAGACTATAAAAAGGCATTTTACTGGTACAAAAAAGCCGCCGAGCAGGGTAATGCCGCATCCCAGGCCAATCTCGGCGTCATGTACGCCAAAGGCACCGGCACCAAGCGCAACATGGTGGAAAGCTACGCATGGTACCGGTTGGCCGCCGAGGCTAATAAAGACAAAAAAGTCGGTAACGAATTGTGGGGTCTTGATGCGGTCGCTTCCCAGCTATCCAAACAGGAAATGGCAAAGGCGAAGAAGCTTGCCCAGCAGTATCTAAAAAAATACCGCGCTAAAAAATGATTCGGCAGGTGTAAGCCTGCCCCTGCCCACCGGGAGCAGCAGTCGGTCCCAAGGTGCAAACAATGACGTTGTAGCGGATATCACTATAAAGAACACCGGCTGTCGCACATCAGGGTGCGGCCGGACGTTCTAGCACTACCTTACTTTTATCCATAACCGCTAATACAGACGCCCATAGATAAATTCATGCAAGGTATCATCGTTATTGTAATTGTTGTCGTCGCGGCGTGGTATTGGTGGAACACCATGCAAAGCAAGGAAGCCGCCCGCCTGGCCGGCAAACGCATATGCGCTCAAAATAACGTGCAATTCCTTGACGATACTGTGGAGAAGAAAAAAATCTGGCTGCGCCGCGGACCCCACGGACGACTTGAGCTATGCCGTATATTCTTTTTTGAATTCGCCACTGACGGCGAACATCGTTATCAGGGCCGTATCGTGGTATTAGGCAAAACCGTTTCCGACGTTAGCATGGATGCCTATCGCATGCCATAATGCCGGCACACTGATTGCTTTATCCAACAGACTTTCAACCGATGCCTCTGTATGGACAATAAGATCGAACACATTACAGAACTGGAAACCACCGGCCAATCGGTCACAGAACGCTGTAACAAAGACGCGGATATTCCACTTACCGATATTGAATTGCGCTTCGATCCCGGCCCCAAGAAACGGGCAACCTGCCCGCTGTTTACCATCAAACGAATAAGCACCATTTCTCCACGCGCAATGTTGTTACAAAGGTTCGGAACCATTCGGTACAGGCGGGAGCAGCAGGACCTGTGACCTAATCCGCCATTCGCCGCGAATTAAAATAAATGCATAAAGCCAAATGAAATAATATATGTGTCAAGGTTCTGCGCAGGCGTCTCATATTCAAAACGTACCGCCGAATCCTCATCCATATCAAATCGGGTACCAAGCCCGTAAAATGTCTCGGAACCCTGATCTTTAACTGTGGTACTTGGCAAACCGGGAACTTCGTCTTCGACTTTTTCGTCGTACCTGGCGCGGCCGATTTTGGCAAATAGATCCACGGTACGTGTTAATGGCAGGTTGCCGATTAGATACAAGATAAGCTCTTTTCGAGAAAAGTTTCGTTCACGGTCTACAACAATATTATTGCCATTGCCGTCGGGGATGGTCAGTTTTTCCACTTCCTTCAGGTCTGCGTAATTTCTATATTGTATTTCAAAGCCAACAAAGTCAGAGAACAGATACCCGCTTGCGGCCTTGATGGACATCCCCTGGTCGACAAATCCCTCGACATCGACATTCGCCCGCTCAATAGACATACCAAAAAATGTGTCGCGTTCGCCGGCGGCGAAAACCGATACAGAGGAAAATACCCAAACGGCGGCACTCAATATTACGTACATTGCTTTCATTGTTGCTCCAACCGACCGCAGTGCAGCCGCGATGCAATTTCCAAACACCTGATAACAGGAGCGTTTATAGTAGCACACCTGCTCTCGATGGAATATTTTGTTGACCGTTACACCATCGGCCTGCCGCTATAGCCGTGGCAGCAACCCAGTCACCCGCAACTCCTTGTCGCCGCCACAAATTTTTTCGCCGACTCACCCAACCCGGCTCAAAGATTGCATCGCACTTGTGAACGTCGAAGCAGATTAACCCGACGCCCAGTGGCAATTGCATATATGTCACTGTTTTTAATGGCTAATAACACTGCCCATCTTTGTTCGTCGAACCGCGTCGGTTCAACAATTTAGCGAGGACTGCATCATGCGACTCATCGTGCTGATTTTTGCGTGCCTGGCGCCGCTGACCACCCAGGCCAGCAAGCCGGAAGCTATTCAACATCTCAAGGACGGCCACTACCAATTGGCACTCGAGGAATTCAAAAAATTGGCTGATCAGGGAGATCACGTTGCCATGGTCGCTATCGGCAACATGCATTATCAGGGACAAGGCACGGAACAAAACTACCAACAGGCGTTGCAATGGTGGATGCAGGCCTATGACAAAGGCAACCTCGATGCCATTGCCAATATCGGCGTATTATACCGGGACGGCAAAGGTGTCGAGAGAAATCCCATGATAGCCTATGACATTTTTTTGTTGATCAAGGTTAAGCAATTAGGCGGGCCGGAGATACAATCCAGAATTGACAAAAATCTGATTAGGACCGTGGCCGACATGAGCCAGCTTCAAATCGAGGAAGCACTTTGTTACTCCGAAGAATATATCTCACGTTATCTCGATCACCAAGGTCAGGGCACTATCGTACAATACCGGGACGAAATTGAATTAAAACAAAAACTGGGTCGCTACCCCGGACTCGACATCCCAAACTATGATTGCGATATGTTCCGCCAACAAAATTAAACACTATAATACGGCGTCCTTTTATTGCGTAAATCCATAACACGACAGCAACGCTTGCGT
The DNA here is from genome assembly GCA_050116575.1 of Gammaproteobacteria bacterium. Classification (GTDB taxonomy): domain Bacteria; phylum Pseudomonadota; class Gammaproteobacteria; order SZUA-152; family SZUA-152; genus JAKEGK01. Next base: position 3,968 of record JASFOJ010000226.1, read on the forward strand.
GTTATTAGAATGGGTCCAGGAATATCGGAAACTGGGGATTCTTGGGCTTTTCGCTGCAACGCATAACAACACTGTTGTCAGCTACTCATTTCTCATGCTAATCTGTATTCGCTTTAGGTACAGAGTAACGGCCAGGTTTCGTAAAAAATATCTACCGCTAACAGGAACAGCCAATAAAATGGTGTGTCTAATAATAAGATAATAATACGTTGTGGCTATTGGATATTTTTCTTTACGTAGTTACAAAATCTTCACAATAATATTTTCAACGGCTGCACGTTTTTTCTGTTGAAGAATGGATGACACACAAATCCTCTTCGATATTTAGTGGTTGTCAATTGCTGCATTACACAGTAGATTTCTTTCAGTTCAATTTAAGGTATTACCTTACTATAACCCTTGGATTTTCATGGCATTATATTTGCTGGCTGTTAACCCGGAATCAATGGACTAACAACATTGATCCAAAACTAAAGCCAAAGGGCTGGTAACCCGATCAAAGAGAAGGCCGCGCATTAATCGTGCGCCTTTAAACCCGATTTTGTGTCGGGTGCCCGCGAATAAAAAACCCAACAGGGAAATAAGCGGGCCGTTACCTTTGAACGGTTACCAGCACCCGGCACTCTTTATTAACTGGTAAATATCAAAGGATCTAACAGCCATGTCAAGCACAACCCCTGGACCGTTCGCGTCCATTATGTCTGAACTGGAAAACCTCGGTACCAGGATAGATGAGACTCATTCGGTGATTTTTTTTATCAAAGCTGTGCAGGATAACGCTATAACATTGCCGGCGCATTTGTTTGATACCGACTTGTTTTTGTCTATTGTGGCGGGTGCCGCCGGAAAACTGATTGAGGAGACAAAGACAAGCTACAAAAATCTTGCCGATTTACACAAACTGCATGCAAACTCCAAGTCATTCACAATTCTGAACGGTAAAGATTGACTGGATGACCAACGCCTCCAGTCAATATTGTTAAACGACAATAACAAGCCCATATGATTTTACTATTTTTTGCCATCGATAACCTGATGAGTAAATGGAATGCCCGCTCATAGTAGCGGGCTTTTTTGTTGCCATTTTACCGGCGACCGATCGGCCTATGTCAGAAAGCGTGAATAACCTGTCTAGAGCTACGCACCCCAGATAAAACCGTGCTGACATTAATCAATGTATATATTAATTTTTACCGTAGTCTTTAATTTTTATTGCGGCCTGACTGATTGACGTCAACTCCGGCGACAGGTCCCATGAAGGTTAAGGTACTGCCTGCCGGCCGGCCGGCAGATAACGGCTGGAAAGTCATTCAATAGCGGCTTTAACTACACATACGGCAGCGGTGGCGATGGGTTTCATTACGTAATTTACACAAGCTCGACGGGCGCAGGCAACGACGAAGTATTGCAGCACATGCTGCTCGGCACATTGGACACTGCCTATATCATCCTGCATCCTGATGGATGCTGTCAAAGTTTGCATCAAGCGCGGCAAAAAGCAAGTTAATGCGCTATTATTGACGGTCTTCCCCGGCGCTTGCAGATCAAGCGCAAACAAGCGCCACAATAAAGTCATCAGAATTTACCGATCAGATTGATAAACAAACCCTGGCTGTTATAGTCGAGATCGGTGAGATCATCGGAAAAATCGGTGAAGTTATAACCCACACCCGCCTTAATATAGTCATCGAAATGGCGATAGATGGCGAAGAGTAAACCGCTGCGGCTGTCACCGGCATCGGGAATTGCCAGCAAACGGCCTTCCAGTAAGGCATCCCAATGATGGGTAAAGTGCCAGTCGGCCCTGACAATGTAAAGCGAGGCTTCACTGTCAAAAAACTGTGGATCCTGACGGTCGAGGCTCAACTGGCCGAACCGGTGGGCGTATTTGCCGCCCAGGCTCCAGCTGCGGGTGATGTCATACATAACATCCACGGAAAGAATATGGCTCTTCTGGATATACTGCGATGAATTATTGTTAAGCGCCAGCTGGTCGGTGGTCGGCATATTATAGAAGTAGGTATATTTCAACAGTATATTGAGCGCATCGTTGTTTACCGGCCGGAAAGCATAACCCACCACCGCTTCGGTAAAATCACCGTTATAAAAATCGCCCAGTGAACTCGCGCTTTGCGAGTGGTTCAGTTTAGCGATAACACGCCAGTCCGCTGTCAGCTGGTATTTCATGCTGTTTTTCAGCAGCCAGGTTTTACGCTCCGCAGACGTGGTATCGAACTGCTGGGTTTCGTCGACGCGGTATTCCAGGGCACCTGCATAGGTCACGGTGTCAAATTTGTACCCCACTTTGACACCTAACGCCTTGCGGTTGGTTTCAGCGCCGGTGTTGTTGTCCTTCAGGG
>JASFOJ010000227.1:0-6314 GCA_050116575.1 Gammaproteobacteria bacterium
GATCTGTACATTCCTAAATAAGAGCTTCCGAACTCAGAGCTATCGCATTGACAGCGATTCGAATTTTAAATAAAAATGTTAGTAGCCATAGCCGAAACAGTCCTTTAAAAATAACAGAGCTACCGACAGCCGAAACAGTCCTTTAAAAATAACAGAGCTACCGACGCGTAAATACCCTCCGGCCGGGGCTAGCATGGAAACGTCGACAACAAGGTCATGTTGTTGCAGGCCGCCAGCCGGAAAGTAACCGCTTTACAGGTGTTATGTTTTACCCCGCGCTATAAGTCAGGCATTTAGCTTCGTTGTTTTCAATGCCAATGGAAACGTTGCTGGCCTGGCATTCATAATCGTTGTTATACGAGCAACCAGATACTTTACACGCGCCCACCCCCGCGGTGATTTTACCCTTGGTGTGCGGTGAGCCATTGAAAAACGTATCGCAGTTTGCCACTACGCCGTCGCCTACTGTAATGGCGCGGGCATGACATTTTGACTTTACGTTGTATACACATTGAGTGACGCTACAGTCTTTTACTTCCGGCATTTCGATTGTAAAATTCATTACGCTTTCCTCCATACAAATGAGCGATTGTAAGAACGCATTGTTGCCGTGAAACAGCGTGTTGAATCAAAGGCTGATAAACAGTCGAAGAATAGTTGAGAACAGTTGAGTAAGGACCTGCCGCCGCCAGTTCGATACCGGAATCCTCTGGATGACGCGTATAGTTTATTCGTCACGGCTTTATTGTCATTGATGGACCGCAACAAAATGTTGAGTTGGCTATCTTATTATAAAAGAAACTTATAAATGCTATGTACTGAAGTTTATAGCGAACCGAACATATGCCAGCGTTAAAGACTATTGCGCGACAAATCAATCAGTGCGCATTATGTCCCCTGCATCAGCATCGGATACTGGCTGTGCCGGGAGAAGGTCCAGCGGATGCCAGGTTGATGTTCATTGGAGAGGCCCCCGGTGCCGAGGAGGACCGCCAGGGAAGACCCTTTATGGGACGGGCCGGCAAGATACTCACTGATGCACTTCGTGAAGCGGGCATAAACAGGGAGAGCGTTTTTATTACCAGTGTGGTTAAGTGCAGGCCACCGCAAAATCGGTTGCCTCATCAGTCGGAAATCAGTACTTGTGTCAATCACTATTTAACCCAGCAAATTGTCTTGATGAATCCGGCTATTATCTGCCTGCTCGGTAACACCGCGGCCAATGCGGTACTGGTACGAATCTCGCTGGCGGAAGACAGGGGCAGGTTGATCGGAGCAAAGCCCGCCTGTTTCATAACCTATCATCCTGCCGCTGCCGGCAGAAGCCGCAAGTGGAAAAACGCCTTTTTTGCTGACATCAAAAACCTTTCCGGGTTGATGTCAACAATTCAGTAGAAGTTTGATTACCGTGGCGGTTCCAGGTCCATCTTCAAGGCAATGTATTCTTTCAGGTCGGTCAGCGACAGGATACCAGCCAGTTGGTTGTTTTCTACCACTAACAGGCGGTTAACGGCACCAGGCCGCATCATGACTGACAACACCTTGCTGGTGTCGGTATCCGGCGACACTGTGTTCTCCGGCGAACAGTCATCAAGCAGGTCTTTAACCTGTTTTTGGTCCCACTGATCACGGGATAACTCCCGTACAGTACGGGTTGTAATGCAGCCACGCAATTGGTCTCCATCGACCACAGGAAACATTTTAAAATGGTATTTGTAAACGTAGTCCTCGACCAGTTGCCGGACCGTGATGTCGGACGGTATCACAACAGGGTTTGTGTTCATGAACCGGCGCACCGGTTCGCCTTGCAGTAATTCACGCATTACCACCTGGCGGTAGGACGCCGCCGCGGCACCCCGTAAGAACATACCAATCAGGGCAATCCACATGCCGCCGATAAAATTGCCCTGAATAAAATTTAAGATTCCAAAAACGATCAGTAAGATGCCGAAACCCGATCCGATCTGGCTGGCCAGGCGGGTGGCGCTGGTAAGGTTTTGTTGCCACTGCCACAGGCCGGCGCGCAGCATGCGCCCGCCATCCAGGGGAAAGGCCGGTACCAGGTTAAAAATAGCGACGATCAAATTGATGTAACTTAGGTAGTGGAGTACACCCACCAAGGGTACATACCAGTGGTTTGCAAGACCCATGGTGTAAAGCTGGAAGAAGACCGCGGCTAATACGAAACTGGCGATGGGGCCGGCGACGGCCATCAGGAACTCCGCCTTGGCATTGGGCGGTTCTTCGTGCATTTCCGCGACACCGCCGAATATAAACAGCGTAATACCCTTGATGGGCATACCGAAACGGCGCGCAACCAGGGAGTGGGAAAATTCATGAAATACGATGGAGAAAAATATACCTATCGCGCTTGCAACCCCCATCCACCAATAGGTGGGCCGGCTTAGGTCCGGGTAGTTATAGGGAAACAGGCCGGCCGCCAGTGTCCAGGTGATTAATAACGCCAGTAGGAACCAACTGATATCCAGTTTGACCTGGAAGCCAAACAGATTAAACAGGGAAAACTGCCGGGTACCGAAAATGGATTCGTCGTTGGCGGACGATGCCGGGGCGTTGTGTTGTGGGTTGTGAACTGGTCTATCCATAAACACAGTATAGAGATGCCACAAAAGCTCGACATTTAGATATGTCAATGTTTTGTCAGGTAAACATGGAAGTGTCTTTAATTTTGTGGGAAGAGCCGCGCGCGAGCGGATTCGAAAAGTCCGTACGAATTATGTCCAATTTTAACGCAACGGCAGTTGAAAGAGGTGCTATTGCGGCGTTCGGCAATGGCGCGTAAATCGTTATCGAACGCAGGGTTGCCTGTCACCACATTGGAGGCATTCATCGGCATAAAGTGGGATAAGTGGGATAAGTGGGATAAGTGGGATAAGTGGGATAAGTGGGATAAGTGGGATAAGTGGGATAAGTGGGATAAGTGGGATAAGTGGGATAAGTGGGATAAGTGGGATAAGCGCAACGGGTCAATATCCGTTGTATGGAGCTCCCCATTATTCGCAGAATGAATATAAAACGAAGCGGATCAATCGATGACGAATAAGCCATGACGATCGGTGGTGCAATATTTTCCCTCTCATTAACAAATCTAAATGTGCAAGTGGACGTTTGGTGTAAAGATTTTTGTCGTCTATTGAACGGTCTGCAACCAATCGTCAAAAATTTTGAAAAGACAGTGAAGAACATTCGGGTATTGCGCCGGGCAGGAGTTGGATTTAGGAATAGCCCCGGCGCAGTCATTTTATTATTCATCGACAATACTCATTGTTTGTAGGCATCCAATGCGAACCATTACAACACTTAAAAATTATTTTCATCAACAATTATTTTTATCAACAAGGAGTCGCGGCATGAATCCTCTGTTACAGCTCCATGATCATGGGCAAAGTTACTGGATCGATAATCTTACCCGCAAAATGAATACCAGTGGTGACCTGGAACAGCGGGTTAAAAACGAAGGCCTGCGCGGTGTTACGTCCAATCCCAGTATATTTTATAAGGCGATATCCGGCGGTAACGATTACGATGCGCAAATCAATGACCTTGTTGAAAAGCAATGGTCATTGGAACAAATTTATGAAGAACTGGTCACCCAGGACGTTCGTGATGCCTGCGATATTCTGCGTTCTGTGTATGAAAATACCGGCGGCACCGATGGATTTGTCAGCCTGGAGATTTCCCCCCATCTTGCCCATCACGCGGTCGCTTCGCTGGATGAAGCCAGGCGGTTGTGGCGCGAGGTAGACCGACCGAACCTGCTCATCAAAATTCCCGGAACTGCCGAGGGAGTTCCGGTTATCGAGGAACTGCTAAGTGAAGGTATAAACGTCAACGTGACGTTGCTGTTTTCAGTGGAACGCTATCAGGAGGTGGCTAAAGCATATATGCGTGCCATGGAAAGGCGGTTGGAAACGGGTAAGCCGGTTAGTCATATTGCATCGGTGGCCAGTTTCTTTCTTAGCCGGATCGATACCCTGGTGGATAAATTATTAGGGCATCGTATTGGATCGGAGTCTTCGCAGCAGGACCCCAATCCGGAGAACCTGTTGGGTAAGGCCGCACTTGCCAATGCCAAACTGGCGTATGCCTGGTACCAGGAAAACGCCGGCAGTGAACGTTGGCAGGCGTTGCAACAGCAAGGCGTTCGACCACAGCGCCTGCTTTGGGCGAGCTCCAGTACCAAAAATCCACACTACAGCGACGTGATGTATGTTGAACCGCTTATTGGTCCCGATACCGTCAATACCATGACCAACGAAACCATTGCCGCATTTGCCGATCACGGGACGGTAACAGACACCGTTGACCAGGGCATCGAGGAAGCACGAACCACAATGAAACATCTGGCCAGCCTGGGTATTGATTTTAAGATGGTTACCGAGCAGTTGCTCAATGAAGGTATTCAAAAATTCATTGATCCCTATGATCAGTTGCTGGATGAGATTAACCGCAAATGCGGCCGTTGCGAGATCCGCTACCACGCCGCCCCGTTGCAACAGATGGCTCGTAAACTGCGCAGCGAAGTCATACGCATGACCACGGAGGCCGGATCGGGTCATCCAACTTCGTGTATGTCGAGCGCGGAGATGATGGCGGCACTGTTTTTTCATGAAATGCGTTGGGACCCCGCAACCCCCGATGCCCGGGACGTGGATACGTTTGTATTGTCCAAAGGTCATGCGGCGCCGATATTGTGGGCAACGCTTTATGAAGCCGGGGCCATCAAGGAAAACCCGATGACGTTACGCAAAATCGACAGTTCGCTGGAAGGTCACCCCACGCCGAATAATCCCTGGATCAAAGTGGCCACCGGTTCATTAGGGCAGGGCCTGGCGGCGGCCAACGGGATTGCTCTGGCCAACAGGATCGATAACGTCGACGCCAGGGTTTTCTGCCTGTTAGGTGATGGCGAGTGTTCCGAGGGATCCGTGTGGGAAGCGGCTCAGTTTGCGTCGTTGAGTAACCTGTCCAGCCTGGTGGCATTGGTGGATGTAAACGCCCTGGGACAAAGTGGTCCCACACCCTATGACCACCATGCAGAGGTCTATGCGAAACGTTTTGAAGCGTTTGGCTGGAGGTCGATTGTGATCGACGGCCACGATATGCCGGACGTACTGAACGCGTTATTTGATGCCCGCGAAAACGGGCCAACGGCGATTCTCGCGAAAACTGAAAAAGGCAAGGGCGTTTCTTTTCTGGAATCCAAGCAAGGGTATCACGGCAAAGCCTTGGATAAGGAGCAGGCGCAACGGGCACTGAAGGAATTGGGCGATGTGGATGATGTGCATATGGCGGTGGAGCCGCGGCACGTAGAGTCCCATGTACCGCATTGGGATGTACGTCATACTCGTATTGGCGTTTCCTATGAGGCTGGTGACATGGTGGCAACGCGCAGCGCGTTCGGCAATGCCCTGAAAAAGCTCGGTGAACTCAATCCCAATATCGTTGCTTTGGACGGCGATGTGAAAAATTCCACGCACACCGAGGAGTTTGCCAAAGCCTTTCCGAAGCGGTTTTTTGAAAGTTTCATCGCCGAACAAAATATGGTGGGTGCGGCGTTGGGCCTCGCCGTGAGCGGTAAGATCCCCTATATTGCCACGTTCGCCTGTTTTTTGAGCCGGGCTTACGACTTTATTCGCATGGCCGGCCATAGCCGTCCCGAGCACATGGTGTTTTGCGGCAGTCATGCCGGTGTTTCCATCGGCGAGGACGGTCCCTCACAAATGGGGCTGGAAGACATTGCCATGTTCCGCGCCGTTAACGGCAGCACCGTGTTGTATCCTTGTGACGCGGTCAGCGCGGAACGCCTGACGGAACAGGCCGCCAATATTCACGGCATCGTGTACTTACGCACCACGCGGCCAAAAACCCCGGTTATCTATAAAAACACCGACACATTTCAGGCGGGTGGCAGCAAAGTATTACGTTCTTCCAATGATGACCAGTTTACTATCGTGGCCGCGGGAATCACCGTCCCCGAAGCATTGGCCGCGTATGACACATTACAGCAGGAAGGCATTACGGTACGGGTTATCGATGCCTACTCCATCAAGCCACTGGACACGGAAACCTTGAAAGCCGCTGCCCTTGAAACACAGGCGATTTTCACTGTCGAGGATCATTGGATTGAAGGCGGATTGGGCGACTCGGTTGCTGCATGCCTGGGTGCGGCGGCACCCGTGGTACGGTTGGCGGTGCAAAAGGAGCCGCATTCCGGTACACAGGAGCAACTCCTGCGGATTCATGGTATTTCCCGAGAAGCGATTCATAGTCATGTGGTGGAAATGGCCGGG
>JASFOJ010000228.1:0-6287 GCA_050116575.1 Gammaproteobacteria bacterium
CAATAACCAATTGCTCATCACTGACTTTCCACACCGATCAACACTGTTTATTAATAACGCTCAAGGTTGTTATACCGCTCAAGGCTGTTTATATACATCGCTCAAGGCTGTTTACCCAATTCTAACAGGGCTGCATATCGGTCTCCATTATCACTATTGTTTTTGCGGCCAACGATGGAGCAGACGGTACAAAACAAAAGGTGCACCTATGCACGTTACCATGGTTACGAATACCATGGCGGTATAAATCCGTTCCGGCATGGCCCAATCGCCTAACTGCTGTGCCTGGTGTACAACAATCATGGCAATTTCGGCACGGGGAACCATACTGACACCGATCAGAGTCGCACTAGTCGCACCGCCTAATATCAGGGTCGGCGTCCCCGCGCCTAACACTTTTCCTGCAACCGCGGCAATCAATAAGACGAGCCCGAGAACGGCGCCGGCACCCACTTGCTCCGGATTGACATGCATGCCAATGTTAATGAAAAAAAACGGCGTGACAAATGCGTAAATATCCTTAAAAGAATTTTTGGTTTTAACCGCTTCCGGGTCGCGGCTGAAAACCAGGCCGGCAAACAATGCACCTATGGCCAGGGAGAACCCCAGCCAGTTGGCAAAGGCCGCGATAATAAAACCGATGCCGACAACCGTGAGCATGAGTTGGGGCGCGGGCTCCAGTTGCGCGGTAAATTGAGTGATGGTCGGCTCCGCAAAGCGCGAAAAAAGAAAACACAGTCCGATAAACAAAGCAAACTTCACCACAAACGTGACGCCGGTGACAGTCAGCAATGACACTATCCCCTCCTGTTCCCCGTGCAGCGTCGTGACCAGGACAAACAGCAGCCCCATTAATACCACGGCCGAAATATCATCGAGCTCGGCAACATCCAGAAGCAACCGTCCGTTGTCTGAGCTCAGTGCATTTTGACTTTGCCAGGCCGATACCGACACACCGACACTGGTAGCCGTCAATGCCGTTGCGACGATCAAAGAGGGGATAAGAGGCAATGCGACGACATAATAACTGACGGCAAAACCAATTAATGCAGACCCGCCTACATCGCCCATCCACACCTTCATCGCCTGGGGTAATTTTTTCAACAGGGCCTGCGGATGGCTTTGCAGGCCCACCTGGAACAACAGGGCGATAACGCCGATATCCGCCAGAAAGCTGAATGCATTGCGTGTTGGTCCGGTTAACAAGGACCAATACCGATCAACAACGTTTAACAATATGCCCAGTAAAATGTAACCCACCAACGCCGGGATCCGCAGTTGCTTGAAACCTGCCTCGATCAATCCCGAGGCAATGATCGCCAACCCCACCAGTAAGGTCCATACAGTATGTATATCCAGGTTCTCACTCACGTTGGCTTTCCTGTTTAACCCAATACCACGCGTTCATACATCCCAGCACTACTCCAATAATCATCATGGTGAGGGTCCAGGAGGGGCGGCCAGGCCAGCGAGAATCCATCCACAAACCAATCACCACGCCAATTAAAGTGGGAATCGCCACGGACCAGCCCACCAACCCAAACATGCCAAGACCAAACCAGACCGAATGCTTGCCCCGCTCGCGGGCGCGAATTTTTCGCTCCGCGCGGTGGCCGACCTGTTCGCGGAACTGCTTTTTGCTGCCCCCATCGTCGGGGTCCGGTGCTGAATCAGCCACGAAAGCGCTCCTGAAGTTCGCGGAACCCACGCAACGTTCCCGCTTCCAGGCGGGCCAGCGCGGCGCGGGATTTTCGTTCATGTTCATCCAGTTCCATAAAACGTTCTTCCACCAGGTCCCTTAATTCGCCGAGATTCGTGCCCCGTACGCCGTTCAAAGTGGAAACCAGCACTTCATGACCGCACTTCACCAGTACACCTTCGTCAATGGCGGCGAAATATTCCTTGTCTTGGCCGTCATAAAACATCAACACACCCGGCTCTAACGCGGCGACAAAATCGACGTGCCGTGGCAGTAGACAAAAGGCACCATTTTCCGCTTCCGCGACGACTTTAATCACGTCCTCGTCCACCAACATTTCCGTGGGCAGTGCGAGCCGCAATCGCATTGTTGTTCGGCCGGTATGGACGGCGCCGGCGGGTTTACTTTTTGCCACGTTGTTATTCAATGCTGGTGTCCTTTTCTATTTTGCCGACTGGTTTGAAGTTTGTGGCTTTGCCTCATCATGCTTCTCGGTTTTATCGCCAGGGTCAGCGGCAGGGGTGGCGCTGGATTCCTGTTCGCCTTTCCTTGCCTCGTCAATACTGCCAATCATATATAGTGTTTTCTCATTAACGTCGGCAAATTCGCCCGCCAGTATACGTTCACAGCCGTCTATGGTTTGTTCCAGGGAAACCAGCTTGCCGGCTTTGCCGGTAAATTGTCCTGTGGTGAAAAACGGTTGCGTGAGAAATCGTTCCAGTCGTCGCGCCTTGCTGACGGTGGCACGGTCTTCGCGGGAAAGTTCTTCAATGCCCAGCATGGAAATAATATCCTTAAGGTCTTCATACTCGGCAAGGGTGCTGCGCACGGTCTGTGCCACCTGATAGTGGCGTTTACCCACAATCGTTGGTGTCAGCATTTTGGAATCCGTTTGTAACGGATCGATGGCGGGATAAAGCCCCTGGCTGGCCCGTTTACGGGACAAAACGATTGCCGCCGACAGGTGAGCAAAAATGTGCGTGGCGGAGGGGTCGGTCAGATCATCGGCCGGAACATAAACCGCCTGTACCGACGTAATGCTGCCGCTTTGGGAACTGCAAATCCGCTCTTCCAGTTCTGCCAGTTCCGTAGCCAGCGTGGGTTGATAACCGACGCGGGAGGGGATACGCCCCATTAAACCGGAGACTTCGGTGCCCGATTGCACAAAACGAAAAACATTGTCGATGAGCAGCAACACATCGCGCTTTACCACATCCCGAAAATACTCGGCCACTGTCAGTGCCGCATGCCCGATACGAAAGCGAGCGCCGGGTGGCTCGTTCATTTGCCCATAAAGCAATACCGCCTTGTCCAGGACACCGGATTCTTTCATGGCACTGTACATTTCCTCGGCCTCGCGCATGCGCTCGCCTATACCGCAAAATAGGCTGACTCCCTCGTACTGCTTTGCCATATTGTTAATCATTTCGTTAATCAGGACGGTTTTGCCGACACCGGCGCCGCCGAACATTCCCGATTTACCGCCACGCTCCAGGGGGGCCAGCAGGTCAATGGCCTTGATGCCGGTGACAAAAACATCGGTACTGGTGGCGCGGTCGGCAAGGGGCAGCAACGGTCTGTGAATGGACCAACGGTCCCTGGTTTGCACAGGTTTCCCGCCGTCAATGGCTTCACCAAACACATTGAACATGCGGCCCAGCAGGTTTTCACCCACCGGCATTTCCAATGTTGTATTCATATCTTGCACCGGCATGCCCCGGCTCAACCGCCGCGTGGCATTTAACGCGATGCACCGGACGGTAACCGTATCCTGGTGGGTTTGTACTTCCAATACCACCTTATTTTCAGCGCCGGTGCGTAATTGCCGGTTGCGTGCCGGCAAGGGCGGGGTAAAGCGGACGTCTATCACATTACCGCGGATGGCGACAATCTCGCCATGTCGTTTATTTGAAGCTTGTGCAGCGTTCATATTCCCTTATCAGTGTTGGGCCTGTTATTGTTGTAGCTCAGACACTTCGCGACGTCTGACCTTATGAACATGAATTTTGAGATCTATTTTCCTCGCAGGGCCCGATGATCAATGATCGCGTCGGAAGCATTTCGGCTCCGATGGATGCCCGGTGTACCGCCGGGAGAGAATTGATATCAGGCATGGCGTAACTTTAAGCCCTTCCTTAGTTAATATCCTGATTGATTAGCCGTTAACGAACATAGAGGTATATCAAGTCAATGGCTGTTTTTTCCTGCTATATTTATCAAGTGAACCATCTCCGTCGATCACCTCCGTCAACCCATGATCGCGGCGACCCCCCAAACCGGCATTGAAATATTTTAATGTGCGATATGTCATTGAATTGTAAGTTTATATCAAAATTAGGAAAAAATCTGCGGTGGCGGCACAACACCCGCATACCGTCGGTGATACGCCGGCAAGAGCCAATAATATATAGTCAGTAAATCAAATCGGAGAATATTAATGTCGATTATCGTTTCCTTGTTCAGTAAGTACGGCCAGTCGATTTGGCTGGATTACATAGACCGCAACCTGGTCTCCAATGGGGGTTTAAAATCATTGCTTGAAGACGGCGTTCGCGGCGTTACCAGTAATCCTACCATCTTTCATAAGGCAATCACCCACGGCACCGATTACGACGAAGCCATCCTTGACCTGATACAGGCCGATCATGAAATTGACGATGAAACACTATACCAATGGCTTGCCATTCAGGATATTCAGATGGCGGCCGATGTTCTACTACCGGTTTATGAGGGCAGCAAAGGCAGCGATGGTTTTGTCAGCCTCGAGGTGTCACCACATATCGCCTACGATAAGGATAAAACCATCGAAGCCGCCAGGCACCTGTGGCGCTCGGTGAACCGGCCCAATTTGTTGATCAAAGTGCCCGGCACAGCGCCAGGTCTTCGCGCCTTCGAGCAACTGATCAGCGAAGGAATTAATGTTAACGTGACATTGCTTTTTTCCGTCGACCGTTACCGGGAAGTAACCGCCGCGCATATACGCGGACTATCCAAAAACCCTCATCCGGAAAAAGTGGCGTCCGTTGCCTCGTTTTTTGTCAGCCGGGTGGATAGCAAAGTCGATGCCGCCCTGAACCAGACCGGCAGTAAGGATGCCCAGTTGTTAAAGGGTAAAATCGCCATAGCCAACGCCAAAATGGCTTACCAGCACTTTTTAAAAGTGACAAAATCCGTCAATTTTGAAACCGAACACAAACGGGGCGCAAAACTACAGCGCCCGCTATGGGCAAGCACCAGCACAAAAGATCCCAGCTACTCCGACGTACTTTATGTTGACCAACTCATTGGGCCCAACACCGTCAATACCGTCACCCCGGATACGCTGGAAGCATTTCAAGTACGCGGCGAATTGCGCAACACCCTGGAAGGGGATATCGAACTCGCACAGCGCCACCTCAAAGCATTGAACGCATTCGGCATCGACCTGGCTCAAATTACCGACGAACTGGAAAAAGAAGGCGTGCAGAAATTTGTCGATTCCTACGACCAACTGCTGGCGGCGTTAAAAGAAAAACGCGCCATCGTGACGAAAGAATACGCCAGCGGTTAAATAAAGTCGCAATTATTTTTTGTTGGAGCAGAAGCCCGCCGTGCTGGTTTTAAGAGGCGCGTTAGCACAACATGCTTCAACACTGATCACCGTGCTTAAAAATATTCACCTCACCAATATCGGTGCATTCATCCGTTGTTTCCATCTTTTAGCGACTTATTCTCAATGTTGATATGTCCGGAAAACCCACAATGTCGATGTACACAAAGGCCCATCAACGTATTCAATCAACCAAAAAACAAAATCAGGCAATTTAGTCGCATATTCTTCGGCACCTACACATAACGACCTTAGTCGAAAATTGGGCTACTTTACATTGTAACCATTTGTTTTTAAGTGATATTTAAATTCGCGACTATTCCGTCAAAATTGTTGTACTACATTAAATTAAAGTCGTAAAATTATTCGCCACAGATGGTATCAGGCGCCGATTTAGACCGAATCTAAAATGGTTTATCGACATTGTGAACAAGTCTGGAAAAATCACATTCTGTATAAACAACGGTTATGCTCTGATATGTTACTGATTTAGTGTATGTCAAAATATTATGGAACTATCAACTCTGCAAATCCCCGAATTTTTATCACTAAAAAGCTTTATTGAGTCGCATCCTCGGCTATGTGGATACTACTTGATAGATCTAGTTTCAATTCAAAATATTCGTGACCTGGATATATCCGAAGATGAAAAACTCGATATAATTTTTGAGCATTTTGATGATCAAGAATGGCCTTCGCCACCAGTAAATACAGATCATTTATGGGAGGATTATAGTGTTAGTAAAGAAAAAGCGCGCGATCATTTAGTAGAGGCACTGGTGGGAGGTAAGAATATTGGGCACACCAACGACACAATATCACCCGAAGCGTCAGAATCTATATTTAATAAGTTTAACTCTTTTTTTAGTGGAGAAAAAAAATAGGATCTACGCGGATTAGTGTGGGTCATTTTCAGCCTTTCTGGTCAAAGGTGGCAGAAAATCAGCGATGATTTTTAGCTTCAGATATTCTTCGTCGCGGTAACCGTAGGCCCGGCGT
>JASFOJ010000229.1:0-6186 GCA_050116575.1 Gammaproteobacteria bacterium
CGTGTTGTCCTGGGTCCAGGTTGTTTTTGTACGGTTTGGTGACCGTTTCTGTACGGAATAAGCGAAGGTGCAAATTGAAAGGTGTAAAGTTTGTATCTGAAAAAGACCCGTGAAAGGATGGTTGCGTATTTTTCGATGAAACATGACTAACCGTTATCGGTATCACACCGCAAAACAGAATAAGAAACTGCCGGAACCAGGATGGCGAATACCGACTTTACCTTCCCTCAAATTGAATCAGTGCGTTCATTTATTTTTTTTCGTCGTTACTTTACCCCTGCACTGCAACTGCCAATTTTAAAACCGGTCCCACATCAGCCCGGGATCCGGCAGCGTAACCACACCAAAAAGCGTCGTTTCATACCTGTTTCAGTGCCACATAGCCTTGGACATAATCGCTACAAGCCGTAACTTAAGCACAGGCTCTGAAGTCCAGACTCGCCGATGGCAACGCGCTATCGGTATCATCGCCACTCTGTTGTCAAAGTCTATCGTAAACGGCAGTGTCGATGAATAGAAATTTTAGTGACAGAGAGGGTTGGAACAAGTTTAAACCTGGAAAATCACGGCACTGTCATCCACATGACAATTGTCTCTGAATACCCGGTGTGCAACCGCTTATCAATGTCGATTTTTTCACCTCCCGGGCTACCATAACAGGCCGTTATCAGACATCTGAATTGACGTAACCGCCTTTCATCACCGGACAAATTGTGTCCTCCGGTAAGCCGGTCCAATCCATTTCCTGGTGCAACCAACTACTGTGGTGAATAACCACCGACCGGTGTTCGATACCAATCAACCCTTGGCGTCGTAGTTCACCCAGTACCGTCGTCACCGTCTGCCGGCTGGTACCAATCATGTCCGCCATTTCCTGATGGGTTAACGCAATATCCAGGAACAAACCCTGATCTACCCTTTTACCGTAGCGCCGGCCCAGCCTGAGCAGCAACCTCACAACCCGCGAGGCGACATCGCTGGAAATGATATCGGACAAAACCTCTATGATTTCACCAAGCCGCAACCCTAATAACCGGATAATTGGTAATGCGGTAGTGGGATAGGAAAGTAAAAATTGACGGAAAGCCTGCCTTTTTATTACCAATAGCCGGCTAAAACTACAAGCGCGTGCACTAAGCTTCAAGACACTAGCCATGGGCACCGCACCACTTTCCACGAATCCAAACAACTCGCCCCGGGAGCAAAACCACAACAGCACTTCCTTGCCTTCGGTGGTTAATTGGAAAATTTTGATGCGCCCGTCCAAGACAAAATAGACATGATCATTGCGACCATCCAGCGTACAAATGAGTTCGTCCTTGGTGACGGTCATCGTTGTTCCTAACCTGTCCAGCGCGCGCCTTGGTTCAGGTTGGAGTTGCGCCAACAAATCAGTGATTTCAACAACCGCGGAGTCCGCATTTTGCGAACTTTTATCGTCTCCACCCGCACGTTGCCCGCACAGGCGGTCCTTACTGGTTCCCAATCCCTGGTTTTCCTCATTGTCCATAATGAGCCTCGACTTGTAGTGGGCGCATAGCGTTGCGTTAGCGGTGACTGCACTGTTGCCGTCAATTACTACCTGCAATTACTACCGACAATAACGCCTAAACCACGGTGTCTCGAACATGGAGACGAAATCCAAGGTTATGTAATAACACAACGCCCGACTTTCCCTGTCTTCGCATTTAATACGTCATCCCGTTATTGCATAGAACACACTCCGTAACAGTGTGACTTACTCTGCCGCATATATACTCTACGTGCTTATTTCCCGTTTATTTGACGATTAGCGGCGAAAAGCACTTCATTACATATTGATACTGAAACACCGTTGTTCATTGACACAATAACGGGGGTCACCAGTCGCTATTGTGTTGCATATCTACCCAAAAATCACATCACTTTCCTTAACAACGTGATCATAAAAATCTATGCCCAGGCGCCTGATGAAATATAGAAATTGCTTGTTGGAGGATTTACTATCTTGATAATGGCAACCGCTTGTAACTGTTGACCCTGTACACGCTATTCATATTACGCACACAGTTCTCGTCAATATATGGACTACACTATCATTGTATTGTACATGGTCGCTATGTACTTGTTGCCACCGACTATTTCATGCAACGTTACCACGTTGGCATATTCAAATATCATGTTATTTCCGGCCGGCAAAATCGATTGCAGCAGGCGCTAACAAGCGCTATCTATTAACCTGCTTAACCTGCTTCGCGCAACAACCAGCAAATAGCAATAACACCTAAGTTACGTGTTCACGTTATCTCGGTACGCATATCGATACACGGTAAAATAACGCACAATTACGACCGGTTGGCGCGCTCAGCCGCCGGCCGTGGATACGTCAGTACACCGGCGTATTATATGAATACAGGATATTATTATCCTGAAGTTGTGTTATTGGCGCTGAAATTTATCGCTAAACCAATGGTCCAATCACCCGCTACTATAACCGTCTGTGGGGCTGAGAAGCCGTGTACGCGGGTTTAAGTGCGCAGGCGACTGAATTATCGCGGTTTAAAAAAATCCACTCACAATTGCCTGTAATTATTGTTATTTTTGAGACGTGATCTGCTAAACATAATTGCGAAAGTGCCGAAAACAACTGTATCCGCCCAGTTTTCTTATCAGGATTTGCGGGAGTAATGTGATTCTATGAAAGTGATGGTTGACCCCAAGCATCTCAAGAAAGGGATGTACGTTGCCGAGCTGGACCGACCCTGGCTCGAGTCACCGTTTTTGTTTCAGGGGTTTCGAATTACCAATAGCGATGAACTGCAGCAGTTGAAACAAATCTGCGAATATGTGTTCGTTGACCCCGAAAAAAGCGCTGTACCGGTTTCCGCTGATTTGTCAGCGATACCCATGCGCTCCAAAGCCGGTCGTGCCAAAACATCGAGTTATATAAAACCGGCACCTTCCTTCCAGACCAGTTTTGAACAGGAGTACCCGCGCGCCCGGGAAATGTATAACCTCACCCGCGACAACGTCACCCACATTTTTGGTGATATTCGCCTGGGGCACAGCCTGGATGTCGCTGAAGTGAAATACACGGTCACGTCGCTGGTTGACAGTATTATGCGTCATCCCGATGCGTTAATGTTGCTGTCCACCCTGCAGGACAAGGGTAACCAGGCAGTGACGCACGCGGTGAATGTGTGCACGCTGGCTATCACATTCGGCCGCTTTCTCGGCTTTCCCAAAAAGGAACTGACCGAACTGGGTATGGGCGCCATGTTGCATGACATTGGCGAGACCAAAATACCGCAGGAAATTCTGGAAAATTTCAGCAACTGCAGTTCCGATGACATCAAGTTATTCCAGGACCACACGACTTACGGCGCAGCCATACTGCACAATACCAACGGGCTCCCGGAAAGCGTTGTGGCGATTGCCCGTGACCATCATGAACGCGCCAACGGGTCTGGTTACCCGCAAAGCCTGGACGCAGAGCAAATGGATTTGTTTACCATGATCGTAGCCATCGCTGATGTCTACGATAACGTCACCACGGGCATGTACGGCAAACCCCCGGTTCCCTGCACAGAAACCCTTAAAAATATCTACGTCTGGCGCGAAGACCTGTTCGATCCCCTGCTGGTTGAAAAATTCATTCAGTGCCTGGGTATTTACCCGGTGGGATCCGTGGTGGAACTCAGTTCCGGTGAAATCGGTATCGTCATCACCAACAACCCGGAAACGCGGCTGTTTCCCAAGGTTTTAATGGTGCGCAATAAACGCAAACAAATAATCGATCCACCCCGGATTATTAACCTGGATATCTTCCGCACGGACGACAACAAGCATCAATACGAAATCACGCGGGTTGTACAAGCCAACGACTACGGTATTGATTTGCGCAATTACATCTTGCGCGAGATGCCGCTGCAAAGTACCGCTTAAGTCTTTAGCCGGCGCGGATGTTCCGAACCGCGTCAATTTGCCTTAACCACTATCGATTGTTCCCTCTACACCGCAGGCGAGGACAGCTGCCACCAGGCCTGATCCAAAAATCAACCTCAACACCACTTAAGGCACTCCGGGGCCGGGCCATCGCTGCCCCGCCCCCGGGCGCCCTCTATGAACTGCGGCGCCAACACCCGCGCGCAAACAAGCACTGCTACCCAACAGCAATACCGGGACATTGTAGGTCAGATCAACGCTATACCACTGGAACCGTCTTAAAGAGAAGCCGCAGCATTGTAGACGTACGGAAATTGCAACAGGTTGTGCAAACACCCAAAGGGTGCATTAACAGAGGCGGGAAAATTTAACTATAGTTGATTGGAAAAAGTTGTTTAGAAATTTCCGGATTTTTTGGACGATAAACTGACGACGTTATCATCTTTGCGCTTATCATCACTGTCACTGTCGCGGGGCACCGCGCCGAAAACATGAATGGGTTGTGATCTGCCGCGTATCGACTGCTGACCAAGGTCGGTAAAGCGGTCCTGAGCATCACGCTGCAGACAGCCATGGACATCTCTTGAAATAATAATTTTGTAGTTCAAACGCTTACTCAGCCCGTCAAGACGGCTTGCAGTATTAACGGCATCACCAATAAACGTATACTCGAACCGTTCTGCGGAACCAATGGTTCCCGCCGCCGCGCGGCCCTTGTGAACACCGATACCAATATCAAACTTGGTGCCGTCACGCATGGTCGCGGAACTGCTGTGCATCAAAATATCCCAGGCGGCATCCACGGCCTGTTCAACATAATTTTTGCCGCCATCGATGCCGAATACGGCCAATATGGCGTCTCCCATGAACTTGTTGATAATACCGTTATGCTCCGCAACCACATCGGCGATTTTCGCGAAGTACGCGTTGAGGAAAAAAATCACTTCTTCCGGCGGCGTGTTTTCCGCATAAGTCGTGAATTTGCGCAAATCACAAATCAATATGGCAATTTCGTACTCTTCACCCTGTTTAAGCGCTGATTCGTTGCCGTTCAACAGCTTATTCATGATATTGGGGCTGACGATACTCTCCAGCGTTTTCTGAATCTTGTCCTTGCTACGCAGTTGATCGATCATCCGGTTGGTTTGCTGCGCGATAACCCCGAATTCGTCATGGGAAAGCACCGGCACATAGCGTTTTAAATCACCCTGCTCAACGCGTTTTAACACGTCCATCTGGTACTCAAACAGCCGTTGCACATTTATGGAATAGGAAAAAATGATCCGTGTTGCCAGGGCTACAATAATGCCCAGTATAAACATGGTATCGATAATAAAGGATTCCCGGATATCGATGGGGGTCTGCTCCATCGCCGAACTGTCAAGGCTCATGTAACTGTATGCCGAAAGCCCCATGCTGATCGCCACCATCAATACTGTTACGCTGAGAAAGATATTCAACCGGTGGGCGATGGGAACGGTATTGTCGCTAAGCTTGCTGTTGTGCGCTTCTGAATTATTGAAGTTGTCGCGCATACGATACAATGCACTGTCGAGACTGGCAAAGTAGCCGATAATCATCGACCACACGAACATCTTTAACAGCAAGAAATAGCTGACAGCCTGCAGCGCGAATTGGGTGCCAACGATGACCGCGGCGGCAAATGAGAACAAGCTGATATCCAGGATAAGCTGGCGTTTGGGGCGATCGATAATGCTCTTGGTCAATACAAAAACAGATTCAAGTTTTCCCCGAATCACCCCAAGTACTAAAAACGGCGCGGCGATGGAAAGCACCAGCGAAAACCCGGCCTGGCTGGTTTCCGAGTTAAAACTGCGCAATGCAAAAATACTGAGCACCACAATGCCCAGCAAATAATATGCAAAAATCTGAAATTTGTTTGTACTATTCATAGCGCTACTCATCTATCTTTATTTCGTCCGCAACCCCCGACTTCTTAAGAGCTTTAGGCCCTGTTTTAGCAAGGTTGACAGATTTTTGCCGTTGTAGCGCCTTATCTTTTTGATTTTGTGAAATATTTCTCAAATAATCGCAATATCCCTCAACAGCCATCGGAAACCGCCGCCCCACTCAATCAAGTTATAATTTCAGCAGATTTCGATTTCGGCGATTCCGAATACACTAAACCGGGCAAACAGAGACGGATCCCGCGGAGGGCATTCTGCGAGTCAGACCAATCTGGAAGGTTATCCGATGAGGCGGTTCAAAAAACGGGAGAACAATGCATGAATCAGTAAAAAT
>JASFOJ010000230.1:0-6088 GCA_050116575.1 Gammaproteobacteria bacterium
CAGTAGGTCGTCATACAAATCCCGCCATTGAGGATTCGTTTCCTCGATTACGTTCATTTTCCATGCGCGCTTCCAGTTTTTGATGGCCTTTTCGCGGCGAATGGCCGATTCCATTGTTTCGTGCACTTCGTACCATACAAGGGAATGCACTCTATATTTCTTTGTAAATCCTTCTACAACACGGTTTTTGTGCTCCCAAACCCGTTTCACAAGATTGGAAGTCACTCCTGTGTACAATGTTCCGTTTCTTTTGCTCGCCAGAAGGTATACACATGGCTGGCGCTCCATCCCTGCCTCCTTGACAATCTTTCTGGATTCCGGCATCCGCCGGAATGACGGGCGTTAGTAGGGCCTTCGTAATTTCGCACGGTTGGCTTTACTTTCGCGCCGCTTTTGTTTGCTCCTGTTTAATTCAATCCGATCGTATTGATTCAGATCCTGTTTATAACCCGAAGCGCCGGGGTACCTGGATTTCGGCCTTCCCCGGAATGACGGGCGTTAGTAGGGCCTTCGTAATTTCGCACGGTTGGCTTTACTTTCGCGCCGCTTTTGTTTGCTCCTGTTTAATTCAATCCGATCGTATTGATTCAGATCCTGTTTATAACCCGAAGCGCCGGGGTGCCTGGATTCCGGCATCCGCCGGAATGACGGGGCGTTAGCCAAGCTGCCGGATTTCCGCAGGCTTGGTTTTCTTTTGTACTTTTTTGGCTGTTCACTTGTAACTTCAATTTACGATCCCGGTTCATACGTTGTTTGTGACCCAGCGCGCCTTGGTTCCTGGATACCGGTATGTACCCTAATGGGCACAAACTCTGGAATGACGGGCAGCCTATTGGATCCGGTTGCGATCTATTATCTGGACGTCATAGGTACCTTATGGGCGCCAAAATAACAATGTCGAAAAAATTTACACCATCAGGCTATCGTCGAATTTGTCTTAATACTCTTATCATTTAAAATGATTGTTAAAATTCCTGACAAAATGGTCATGCCATAGCTGCGTGGACAGGATGCCCACCAGCGCCATGTTGTCCTTGTAGCCGATAGCCCGTCCGCGTTCGATTTTTTTCACCAGCCGCGATACCTTGGCGGCATCGAAATAACCGCTGTCATTCAAGGCGTTTTCCCCCAGTAATTCATACACATAGTCGCGCGGCTGGTCGCCAAAAAAGGCCGGGATGTCCGGTGCGCGATAGGGTTGTTTGTAACGCTTGACTATACTCGCCGGCAGATACTTTGCCATGGCTTTTTTAAGTAAATATTTCTCATTCAGCACTTTCATTTTCAGTTTCGGGTGCACGCGGTTGGCGAATTCTATCACCCGGTGGTCAAGAAACGGGAAGCGGCCTTCTACGGAATTGGACAGCAGCATGCGGTCGCCCTGGGAACACAACAAATAACCGCCCATTAGTGATTTGGCTTCCAGGTACTGGGACCGGTTGAAGGGATGCCAGCGGGAAATGGCGGCAGGCAGTGTTTTTTCCAGCTGTTCCACGGCATCTTCGCGCAGCCGGGATTTCAACGATTCGGAGAAAAATTCCTTGCACTTGGATGTAGTATTCCAGCGCGGGATATGGGAAAACCAGGGCGTATCGGGTTGATCAAGGGCGGCGCCGAAAAAGCTTTTAATGTATGTGGTGCCACGCCCTTTGGATAAATCCAGATAGGGATACAACTTTTTCAGGATTAACGGCCGGAATTGGGAGTCGGGGAACCTGGCCCAGAAGCGGCGGATTTTGGCTTCCTTGAAAAGATCATAGCCGCCCAGTACCTCATCGGCCCCCTCGCCGGTCAACACCACCTTGTAGTTCTGGCTGCGCACATGGCCGGACAGGATACGCATGGGCACCGGCGCCGTTCTCAATACCGTCGATTCTGTGTGCCAGATCGTCTTGGGAAATGCATCACCAATGTCGGAATTGGCACAGCCCACGCGGCTGTGGTCCGCGCCCAGGTGTTGAATGAGTTCGTTTTGAAAGGCGCCTTCGTCAAATTCCTGTTCGTCAAAGCGAATGGAAAACGTCCGTAACGGGACGTTGCCGTAATGATGGATCAGGGACACCAGTACCGACGAGTCCAGGCCGCCGGACAAATAAGCTCCTACCGGTACGTCGGAGCGCAGCCGGATTTGGGTGGCTTGCACCAGCAAATCGTGTAACTGTTCAGCCAGCTGTTGTTCGCTGCCACCAAGGTATTCGCTGTTGTGTTCCGGAAACTGCCAGTCCCAGTAACGGCGCTTTTTGATATCGCCGTTTGCAACAATCAGCATATAGCCGGGCGAGACTTCCGATACGCCCTCAAACAGGGTCTGCGGACTTACGGGTGACCAGAAGGTCATTAGCTGATCCAGCGCGTTGGGATTCAGCGTTGGCGAGGACTCCATGGCCGGCAACATCGCCTTGACCTCGGATCCAAACAGTAAACGCCCCTTATTGGTGCAATAAAACAGGGGAACGATGCCCACCCGGTCACGAATTAGCAGCAGCCGTTTTGCCCGGGTGTCCCACAGGGCGATGGCAAACTGGCCGTTGAGTTGCTGCACGAAATCGTCGCCATATTGTTCGTAGGCATGGACGATGACTTCGGTATCGGTGTGGGTGTAAAACCGGTGGCCAAGCCGTTCCAACTCTGCCCGCAATTCCACGTAATTAAAAATCTCGCCGTTGAACACGACCCAGACAGTACTGTCTTCGTTATGGATGGGTTGCTTGCCCCCTTCCAGGTCAATAATGCTAAGCCGGGCGTGGGCCAGGCCAATGTGATCGTCCGTGTAGAACCCGGTGCCGTCCGGACCCCGATGGTGGAGCATTGCCACCATCTTGCGAAGCTCTTGCTCTTCCACCTTCCTTTCGACGGAAAGGTTTAATATCCCCGTTAAGCCACACATTATTCTCGATCACACCTTAATTGAATTACACTGCTACGGCAGGTTTTTAACGATCATGGGACCAATTCGATTGGCAACGAACACCGGTAATTGTTGCCAGGCTTTTATAGCCAATTGGTATTTAGGATTCGATGGCGTCAGCTTTGGCATGCTTTGCCCCTCATTCAGCCAATAGTGCCAATACAGTTGCCTGGGCTCGGCACCCCATTGTTTTTTGAACCGATACGTACCGCTGTCTATCGACGACCTGCCAAAATCAAAGGTTTTGAAGCCATTATTGATGGCGTATTTCAGGACTTCCCAGTACAACAGCATGTTGACGCCCAGAGAATTGACTCTGCGTATCGTTGACGCCCAGGGAATTTCCAACTGGCCACGAAAGCCCAATAAAAAAGCGCCCGCAACCGGATCACCTTTGTGGTAGATAGTGATCAAATGTGCCTTATCCGGAAAACGGCGCAGGATCTCGGCGAAAAAATGCTTGCTGTACACAGGCGTACCCAGATCCCGCATGTTGTGTGAAAATACCCGGTAAAAGTCATCCAATAAATCCGCCGACCCATTTTTAACGTTAACGCCTTCACGTAAGGGACGCTTAATTTGAGATCGCCTTTTAGCTCCCAGTTTTTTCCAGAGGATTTCCTCGTCTTCGGGCAATGGCAGAATCATTGCCACTTTATCCGTGCGTACGGTCTCGAAAGAACGCCGTTGCCGGGTGTCTCTTAACTCAATATGTTGCGATCCCAAGTCAACGGCTTTGTCGACAACGCTGTTAATTAACGCTGATTCCACGTCTTCGTTTACACCAACTGCTCCGCCATAGTTAAAATAGGGCATGGACACCATATAGTCGCCGAACAGTTTGCTTTTGAGCCTGACTACCGGTAATACTCCGGCAATTTCCCCGTCAGTGGATTCAGCCATAAAGTAGTAGCAACGGTGGCCAAAAACCTGGCTGATCAACTCACACCAGTCTGTCAAATGATAAACGCTCGCACCGTCAAAAGCCGTGACAAATTCGTTGCACCGGTGGTACTGCGATGGGTCCGCCTCGCAGATATTTATAGGTGTTTTGCCAACGACTTCCTTGTTCAAAACTGTTGGTAATACGCTTGACATTTTAGTTAACACCCGCCTGCCTGGAAGCCACATGCTCCTCCACGTTTATGGGTGTGTTTTGCAAATCATCTGCAAAACCCAGGTTGGACAGAACATCTTTTACAGTGGAAAACCGGAAATCGTCCAGCAGTTGCTTTAACCGGCCTTCACACTTGTGCAGATTGTTGTAATGTCTGAACCGGGACAACCAATTGGTTTTTATTTTGGGTTGACCGGGATCCACTTCCCAGGGATGCAAATAAAAAATAAACGGTTGTGCGAGTTTTTTATTGATACCTTTCAATGCCATGCGGCTGAATGGATAAGGATAAATGCGAAAATAGCCGCCACCACCCACTGGCAACCGGTACCCCAGGTAGTCCCGCGTGGAAATGGGAAACTCCACCAGTTGATGCCCCGCTGGTGTGGTTAATATATGTGGTTTATCTTCGGCATCGGGAATGCCGTAACGGTCATGGCGGACGGGGAAAATACTGGAGTCATAAGTAAAGCCGGCTTCCGCCAGGATATCCAGGGCCCACAGCGATTGCTGGGTAATGGAGTAACTTGCCGCGCGGTAGCCGAGAACCGGCCTTTGAATGATATCTTCCAAAATCGTCTTGGCTTTTACCGTCTCTTCGCGGAACACCTCCGGTGTTTGGTTGTAGATCAATTGATGGCTATAACCATGACAAGCAATTTCGTGCCCCCTGTCATGGATGGCTTTCACCAGACCCGGTTGACGCTCCGCCACCCAGCCCAGCACAAAAAATGTCGCCCTATAGCCAGATCGTTCAAACAGATCCAGGATCCGCGTGGTGTTCGCCTCTACCCGAAGTTCGTGGTTATCCCAATCCCGCGGATCAATGTTGCCTGCAAACGCAGAGACCTGGAAATAATCCTCCACATCAACCGTCAGAGCATTGGTAATTTCGTCAGTCATAATTGTATTAGCCCCGGGTTATTTATCATTTACAGCTTGCTCGTTATCGTCAGAATTGCGCTCGAATAACCAATGATATCAGGTTACGTTCGTACTCAGCGGTTGGTACGTCTGAATTTCGGGTTAATTTCCCGTAGCCGAGGCTACCGGTCACCGACCGGCTAAGCTGTCGCTCGATGGACACTCCGGCGTCGGTGAGCGTGTCGGTCCGGTTACTGCCGCGGGGTTCCGTTTCGTACCAAGTGGTATTCAGCACTGCAGATGTTCGGGGCATAAATCGCCAGCGCCAGGTTAGTGTCGCTCCCAGCGTGGATTCCTGCTCCTTGGTGGTTTGAAACTCGACCTGGTTGTCATACAAGTCCGTTGTAATAATGGTTTTACCGGTGTCAAAGGAAAAGGAAAATTGCCAGCGTTCAAGCAATATGACCGATGTAGTTTGCGTCACATTAAATAACGGATTTCCGGTTGGACCCACCTCGCCGGTTAACTCTGCTTGTAACTCAGGCGTGCTGGTAATTTCCTCCGTGTACTGTAGCGACCATTGGGTGCGGCGTGTGCGATGGGTAAAATTAAGCGATCCTGTCGAACCGAAATACCGCTCACCGGCGGTGACTTCCAACGACGTCCGGCGGCTGGGCGTCCAGGCGAACCCCGCACTCCAGATAGATCCCGACGGCGGATCTTCACCAACGACCTGGGCATAATCATTGTTTTCGTACCCAATATTGCCCAAAGCGGCAAACTTGGGCGTCAAGCGGTAGCGCAAAGCCAATAGTTCACGCTGCAGCGTAGAATCAGCGCCCTGTTCATCGTAATTGATTTTGTTGTAAGAATACGTTATTCGCCACAACAGTTGATTAAACGCTGTGCCGCTTTCAAGCATAATCGATGCGTTATTGGTAGTGGAATTCAACTCTTCCACGCTGGTGGTTTCTTTGTATTCCACGCGTTGAGAACTGACACGGTATTCGGCGTTGGCCGTGGACCCGTATTGCTGCCTCAGATACGGGGATAAGGAATACGTCAACACGTCCGCCCGGTTTTGGATATCGGACAAATTGTCCAGATCAATAGTCCCTTCAGGAGTAATAAATTGTTGAGAATAGCTGGCTCGCGCATCAAGAAATAGCGATCGCGAAACCAAATCCGTGGTGGAATCG
>JASFOJ010000231.1:0-5982 GCA_050116575.1 Gammaproteobacteria bacterium
AATACTCTTTCCGACATGAATAACAGCTTTATCGACAGCCGAAGCTATATCATACCCGTGCTTCAGGTAATACTTAATCCGGCTAAACAGGTGAATGGTATCATCAACAACGACACCCAGGGTAATGCCGCCGATCAATGCCGTGGCAATATTTATTTTAATATCCAGAAGGCCCATCGTGCCCAGGGTAACCGCAAGGGGTAAGGCATTAACCAGTAGCGCCACCGCTATCAACCGCCAGGACCGGAAGACCGCTGTGAACATTAGCAGCAGAAATATGCTGACACCTGCCAACGAGTACAATTGGGTCTCACTGACCTGCTCATCCATATTGGCCCATAACACCGTGGTGCCGGTAACATAAACCTCAAGCCCGGACGGAAGGGTGTTTTCTTTTAATTGCTTGACTTGTTCACGAAACCGGTCCAGTCGTTTCGAACTCATATAGGGAGTCAGCACAAGTATTTGAGTTTGGCTTTTATCCCTTAACAACAAATCCTCGATATCATCATTACCACTCAATTCCCCCAAAAACAGCAATTGATCAACTTGCGAGGCTGAATAGTTGTTGAATGTCGCTTGCGACGTGTGGTCGCCATTAAAAGCTTTATCGATCCGGCGCAATAGTTCATTGGCGGATATTACTTTAATGACCTGGGGTAACGATTTTAACTTTTGTTCGAATTGCAGAACGGCGTGAAAATAACGTTCATCCGAAAACCGCTTGCCCTTGGGGTATTCGATGACGACGCTGAGGGGGTTTTGCGCAAATCCTTCCGTATCAATGTCGTCGTAAGCCTTGCTGACACTGGTGGAATCGTCAAAGAATTTTGTATAGTTGGTATCGGTTTCCAATTGAACCAATCCAAACAGGGGTATAAAAAGGATAGCAAGCAATCCAAACTTGATCCATTTACTGTTTACCCATCCTTTCGGATCGCTCAATGCACTAAGCCATAGGCTCTGTGATCGCGAGGATTGTTTTGGTCGAACCCACAGCAAATTCAACAACAATGGTGCAACGGTAATTGATGTCAGCCAGGCCAGGAAAATACCGATACCTGCGTAAAGTCCCAGTTGAAACACGGGTTCCACGGTACTGACGGTTAACGATGCGAATCCAAAAATCGTGGTTAACGCGGTGTACAGACACGGCTTCCATAACTGCCGGATGGTATTTTGCACCGCCCTATCCCGCGTTACCGTTGCATGTTGGTTGTGGAACTCATTAATCACGTGCACGACGCCGGCCACCGCCAGCGACACCAGAATGGTTGGGAGCATGACCGTGATCATGTTGTAGGGAATATCAAGTACCGCGATCAAACCCATGCTGGGTATGACGCTGCCCAACACCACGGAAAACATCACCAGCAGATCCCTGACATTGCGGAAATTCAGCCAGCCAAAAATGATAAGCAATACTGATATCAGCGTATAATAGATATATACATCACGTTTGGCGGCGCGGTTCAGTTCCGCATTCACGACCGTGGTACCGGCAAGCGCGTAATCTTGAATCAACGGGTATTGCTTGACAATGTCGTCGATATGGTCAACCAGTTCGATGCGATACGGCGACGGATCGCGAATGTAGTTGTCATTCTGGATCAGAACCACCGTGGCATGATCGTTGCCGGCCTTCACCAGGTTATCTTGAAATATGGGGTTGGCCACTAACTGACGGCGCATTTGTTGTAACTGCGTGGCATCAATCACCGCGGACGCCTTATCGGGCTGTGGATAAATTTTGCGATATTCCAGTTCGTCGGCCGCGGTAACGAAGTTATCCCGCACATTGGCGATGGAAGTAACCTTTACCACGTGCGGTAAACGTTCAATGCGGGCGGTGATATCCGCCAGGTCTTTCAGGAATGCGGGCGCATAAATGGAATCCGTTTTCAGCATTAACAGCGTCCATTCCTGTTCGCCGAATTCCCGGTTATATTGCTGGTATCGGGCAAGCTCTTTATCGTCACTCTGGAACCAGATACCTGCTGAGTTGTCAATTAATGGCGCGCCGGACATCAGCCGCATAACCAGCGCCACGCTGAAACCAAGGAGCACGACACTCCATAAGCTGATAACGGTTTTGCGGTATTTTAATAGTTTACTGATATACATATTGTTGTGTTCCGTGAATCAGCGGGATCGCTTCAGCGCGTTAACCGACAGGTCGCGATCACTTAAACCGTTGCCGTATTTGACATCGCTCCATACCATGAGTGTTTTACGATTACTCTGATGATTAGTCATTTTCAGCTTCAGTGGCCGCCAATATTGGTCGAGATACAGCTTGTAGCTATCCAACTCCAGGGTTTTGAGCAATTCGCCGTTGTTGTCGTAGTATTCCATTTTGCGGAAGATATATTTTTCCCGGTCAATGTAAGCCACCTGCTTTTGATAGCCGGAATTGTCATAGTCGGGCACCATTTCCACCACGTCACAGTCACAGCCGCTGTCATTGATGGTCTTGATATAATTGTATCGGTATTTGTCCAGCTCCACTGAGGCCAGGTCCTCATAGGAAAATTCACTTCCCACAAAGGGGCTGGATTTGTTGGCCGACGAGATACGCTTGACCCGTTTAAAAGCCGGCAGAAAAATCCATTGTTTCTCATCGGTACTGCGGGTATGCGATAACACCGCGGTCCCTTTGACATCGTTGGGAAAATCAAACACAAACAGGCGTTTTTCGCCACCACCGGCTATTTCCAGGTCGGAGACCCGCATTTTGCGAACCCGCTTGCCGCCATCGTCATCGACAATGATCATTTCAACGTCGGAACGGAAATCACCAAAACCGTCGTCCTGCTCGATAACCTTGCGTATAATGCTACGGCCTTTGTCGTCCGTTGACGCCCCTTGCGTGGCAATTGCCGCGGTGATCCATGACAGGAGCACGAATCCCACGACGGTTGACTTTAATAATATACGCATAACACTTCCCCCCTGATTCCTTAAGATACCGGCAATGCGGCTGCGCTTTCTGTGCTGTTCTCCGCAATATAAGCTGCAATATCGCCGGGTGTACGCAACTCGGCAATCAGCATGTCCTGCGAAATCGGCAGTCCAAAATGGTCCTCGATGGCAAACGCCAGAATGGTCAAACCCATGGAATCAAGGATGCCATATTCAAATATATCGTCATCCCGGCCGATGTCGACATCCGCGGGGATGATTTGATTGTCCCTGCACATTGTGATCAGCGATTGATAAATCTGGTCGCTGGTTGCCATTACTGTTACCTCCTGTTTTTATAATACTATATCGCCCGCGCCTGGTGCAGCCGTTGCAATTCAAAGATAAACTTGATCTTGTGGGTCGGAGTGCGCTCCAGTGCCTTGGGCAGTATGTAAATTTTTTTCTTGCTCAACGGAGCTGCAATGTTGGCGATGGATTGTGCAAAATCGATAGCGATTTCCAGGCGCGAGCGCAGCGCCGCATCTTCACCGACACCGGTGGCGATTTCCTTTTGCCAATCCGTATCTTTATAAATACGTTTATAATCGGGGTAGATAAAAACACTTAGAAAATCATCCTGTGGATCCCGCCGTGTCACCAGTGCGTCCTTGACGAAAATGCTGCGCACCAGCAGATTGGACAGGTACTGAGGATCAATGTATGTACCATCATCCCACTTGGTGAGTTCCTTCTTGCGGCCCACGATATGCAGAAACCCGTCATCATCTTCCCAGCACAAGTCACCGGTGGCATAGAAACCATCGTCGGTCAGCACGGACTGCTGGTCCGCGCCCAGATAAGAATGCATGATGGTCGGCCCTTTGACCTCCAGTATACCGACCTCTTTATCGATACCGGGTATGGACTCCTTGTCCGTAAAACGGTACTCCAGCATGCTGATCATCCGGCCGCAGGAACCGGGCTTCAGGTCATTGAGCCGGTTGCGGGCTATAATGCCGCTGCACTCTGTCGCGCCGTAGATATCAATCACCGTGATACCCAGTTTACCGAAAATCTCCACCAGGGCACCATCCAGTTTCATGGAAGACGATATGCCGTAACTGAAATAACCGCCCAGTTTATTGCGCAGCAGGATGCGCATGGCCGTGAGCTTGGCCTTGTCCAGCGTGCCGATATCATACAGCTTGTCGTTTTTCTCGATGCTCGACAAATGCTGATACAGATTCTGTAGCACGGGTTTGTTTTTCATCTCTTCCAACAGCTCTTTCAACAGGTAAATCCAGAATTTGGGTACCGCCATTAATACTTTGATCCGCACACCCAGTTTCTTGAGTTTCTTGATTTCGTCTTCCAGTACGTCGTCTTCGTCCGGTTCGCGGGTAAAATAGGTCACCGAGAATCCCCGGGTCTTGGTAACCAGAAACTCCACGAGGGTAGCAATGTGGGTATAAGGCCCGATATTCAGCAGTTCCTCATTGACACGCAGGTTTATCACGTCGATGGCTTTGTTCACTTCATGCACGATATTGCCATGGGAGATCTGGACGATCTTGGGCAGGTTGGTTGTACCGGATGTTGGATAGTGGCCCAGCACGGTGTCGGGGTCGTTCAGTTTTGCGCTGGGCCGGATATCAAACAGCCCGGTTGCATCACCGGCAGCGGTGACAATCCCCTTGATACTGATATGACCCGACGAAGCCGGTACGGGCGCAATACCCTGGTCTTCAAATACGTCGATATAGTCGGCGAGCAGTATTTTGGGAGCAATGTCCAAATCTTCGCATAGCGTCTCCACGCGCTCCAGTTGCGCCCGTGAAACCAGCATATAATCTGGTGGATTAAGCGTTAACAAATGTTGTAGCTCGGTTGCGTTGGTCTTGGTGTCCAGTGGAAAAATGGTATTGGCGGTGTAAAAGGTCGCCATGGCCACCATATCCCATTCGATACGGTTTTTACAAAAAGTGGCAATCACCTTGCCTTCGATGTCCTCCGCCATAAAAAAACAGATCATGGTTTTGATATGCCGCAAATACTCTTCAAAATCAATGGACCGGTAAGTATCGCCGGTATCAAAACGAATTGACGAATTGCCGCCGTAAGCCGGTAAATGATGGTCAACGATGTCGGCAACACTTGCAATACCGGAAAATTCCTTAAAGTTCTTTTTCTCTTTATTGGCTTTAATTTTGAACATTTACTTCCTCCTTAAGCGTTTCCTAGGCGACGTGTTGCCGGTTTTTAATGACGGTTAATACCTTGTCGTCAAACTTCAAATCACCCAGATCAAAACCGTGCAACTCTGCCAGTTCCAGGGAACGATAAACCTTGTCGGTACTAAGGTTGCCCTTGCAATAGGAATGGTTCTGACCGTCAAATCCCAGCAGGAAAGTTTCCGCCATGCAACCATAACTGAGTTGCCCGCCCGGCATGCCGACGAAATCAACCCGCGAATCTTCCGGCAGTTGCGCCAAACCACCATCGAATGCGATTACCCGGTCGAGATGGTGGCTGAATTCGTTACTGAGATTGGACGGTACCGAAGCGCAACAAACAATGGCGCCCGATTTAACCATGTGTGGCTTGATCAATTCCTGATCGTGTGAATTGGTGGCGACGACGACTACATCATACTCTTTCAATTCGTCAAAACCGCATTTGGCCGCAATGGACAGGTGCTCCGCGATGCTATCGCTTTGCGCCACGGCGCGCAGGTATTGCTTGCCGATATCATCGGGCAATTGTTCGTCTTCGAGTTGATTGTAAATATCGAAAAACGGCGATTGCCAGTTGTCCATGTTATCCACCAGGGACTGGTAAACACGCCGTCCCAGGCCGGATAACGCAGTGTCTTCAAGTTCAACACCGCCCCGGAATTCGCCATGGACCGCTTGCAGGATTTCCTTGTAACAGTGCTCTTTGGTGAAATTAAGCCGAAACTTGCTGGCAGTTTTATCACTGCCTACCAGACATAACCGGTCGACGTTGAGCGCCAGGATTTGCGCCAGTACCATGCCAATATTACCAGTGGCGCCCACTACCGCGACGTTGGCCTTATCC
>JASFOJ010000232.1:0-5969 GCA_050116575.1 Gammaproteobacteria bacterium
CAAGAATATTCTGATACGTAACAGCTCGCCGGACATTCCGTTCAATGTCTCCATTAATCCTTACAAAGGGTGCGAGCATGGTTGCGCCTATTGCTACGCGCGGCCGACGCACGCCTATCTGGATTTGTCACCCGGACTGGACTTTGAAACTAAAATCTTCGCTAAACCGGGGGCAGCACGATTGTTGAGTAAGGCCTTTGACAGGCCCGGTTATCAACCCGAAGTCATCGCGGTGGGCGCCAATACGGATCCCTATCAGCCCGTCGAAAAACAGCAACGGATCACACGAGAGTTGTTAACGGTATTTCGCGATTACAGGCACCCGGTAAGTATTATTACCAAGTCGGCACTTATCGAACGGGACATTGATGTTCTGCAGGACATGGCGCAGCATAATCTGGCACACGTTGCGCTCTCGGTTACTACACTCGATAATGAATTGTCGCGCCGCCTGGAGCCGCGCGCTGCCGCACCCCATCGGCGGTTACAGACGATACACAAATTGACCGCAGCGGGTATTCCTGTCAGTGTTCTGTTCGCCCCGGTGATACCCATGTTAAACGATAATGAAACCGAAAAACTGCTCACGGCAACCCGTGATGCGGGTATGCAATCCGCGGCTTACGTCATGTTGCGTTTACCCCGCGAAGTTAACCCATTGTTCCAGGAATGGCTGCAAGCCCATTATCCCCTGAAGGCCGGCCGGATCATGAACATTGTGCGTGACATGCGAGGCGGCCGTGAATACGATGCACAATACGGCATTAGACAAACGGGGCAGGGCGTTTTCGCCGAGCTGTTTGCCCAACGTTTTGAATTGATATGTAAAAAGCTGGGTATTGGCAGAAAAGGAACTGCGCTGGACACCTCGCACTTTAACCCGCCGTCGGGATCTAAGGCTCAGCTGGAGATGTTCTAGCTGGTGATTATCACCGCCAGTGTCGATACCGCATCAAAATTTCCCGTTTATGCAACAACGGGATTTGGTTACCGAATCCTTCCCGGCACGCCGTGCCAGTCTAAATAATACCCATTCTATTCAGCGTCTTATTCCCGGAAAATCAAACGGGCGACAACGGAACAATATTCTGGCGCCTGTTATTGATTTTCATCATAGCGGGCTTTGTTCCGGGCGTGTTTAATATCCCCTCAAGATAGCTCGAAGTGCACAGTTTTAAGGAAAGCTTGTCGCAACGTAAGCCGTTTTTTTCTGGTCGCCAAGCGTCGTGACAGTTCCGGCTCTTGAATCTTATATCCGGCGTTACTATATCGAACAACAGAATCGAACAACAGAAATTCAATTCGTTGTTGTCATACCACGGTCAACAAATGCGAGTTAATCTGTTTTAGGTTAAAGGAGGGTTATATGTCTACTACCAAGGAGAAAGCCCAGGAAATGCAGACCTCTGAAAAAGGCAAGGGCGTTGAAGTGTCCCGTCCCATGCGGGCGCTCAGTCCTTTCGAGGAAATGGACCGTATTATGGAGAGCTTTTTTCCCCGCGGCTTGATGAGGCCGTTTCGCATGGACTGGCCGTCGTGGGGTGAAATGGCTGCTCCGCTGGATGCGCGCGTTCCCAGGGTGGATGTGGTCGATCGCGACGAAGATGTATTGGTGCGTGCCGAGTTGCCCGGCATTAAAAAAGATGACCTGGAGGTATCCGTGACTGAAAACGCGGTCACCATCAAAGGTAAAACCAAACATGAGGAAAAAGATGAAAGCGGCGAGTACTATCGTTGTGAAATTTCCCGGGGTGCTTTTACCCGCACGGTAGGGCTTCCCGGTTACGTGGATTCAAATAAAACCAAGGCGAAGTTTAAAGATGGTGTTTTGGAACTGATATTACCCAAAGTGGAAAAGGCCAAGCGGCGCACCGTCAAGATCGACTGAATTAGAGAGTAGCCGTTGCTGATTTAAAGCAAGTCAGTCATTTCTGAACACCTGCCTGGCGTTCGTGCCGGCCAGGATGTGTTGCCCCTTAATGGCAGGTGGCGAGTGTCCGGGCCGGCCGCGATAGACGATGCGTTTTTTAACGCTTTAACATCTCGTGCAATAACATTGTCTCGACAGTGATTTTCGGGTTTGGGGCGGTCACCCATAGGGTTTGGTGGTCTTGATCACCCAAAAGCTTTCGAAATACCCATTTCTCAATACTGAATGAAATGCGCTATGAGCCTGTTAACGGCAACCAACAGCACTTAACTTCCGCAGTCCCGGTCAGTCCCGGTGCTGCCGGTTGAATCAGAACGTAGGTGCTCCTACACAAGAAGCAAAGCATATGAGCCGGAGGCATCAATGATACCAAAGTATAAATTGATTGGCTTGATACTGGTTATGTTTTTGACGGTGCCCGCATTCGCGCAGCAGGGCGGTATTGAAAATCTGCGCCAGACGGGCAAGGCCTTTGCCTCGGTTGCCAAGAATGTATCGCCGTCCGTGGTATTTGTCCAGGTGGAAAGCACCCAAAAAGAAGATATTCAGTCGCAATTTTTTCCGCCACTAGGAGAAGATTTTTTCAGACGCTTTTTTGGTGACCCTTCTCGGCAGCCCCCGCATGGCCATGATGGCGATCAGCAGCAGGAGCGCCATATGGTAAGCCAGGGTTCCGGTTTTGTGTTTAAGTCGGAAGATGGTTTATTTGCCGACCGCACCTACATTCTCACCAATAACCACGTGGTTGAAAACGCCGACGATATTAAAGTCACATTTCAGGATGGTGAGGAGTTCGACGCCGAAGTCAAGGGTACCGATCCAAAATCCGATATTGCCGTTATAGAGGTTAAGAAAGCAGGGTTTCCCGCGCTGAAGTGGGCCGATTCATCGAAGCTTGAAGTGGGCGAATGGGTATTGGCCATGGGCAATCCTTTCGGACTCAGTCATACCCTGACGGTAGGCGTGGTCAGCGCCAAAGGCAGGACCAGTTTGGGAATCAGTGACTATGAAGATTTTATCCAGACGGATGCCGCTATTAACCCGGGTAATTCCGGTGGACCACTGGTTAATCTCGATGGCGACGTTGTGGGTGTCAATACGGCGATCTTCAGCCGCAGTGGTGGTTCCATGGGGGTGGGTTTCGCCATACCCAGTAACCTGGCGAAAAATATAGCCAACCAGTTGATCGAAAAGGGCAAGGTAATACGTGGCTTCCTGGGAATTGTGATACAGACACTAACCCCTGATCTGGCAAAATCGTTTGGCGTTGAGCAATCGAAAGGTATTCTGGTGGCCCAGGTTTCTGAAGACTCACCGGCCGCCAAAGCGGGTCTTAAGCAGGGCGACGTCATCATTAGTTACAAGGGCAAAGCGGTATCCGATATTGGTGATTTCCGCAACCGGGTTGCGCTTACTGTGCCTGGCAGTCGTGAAAAACTGACCATTATCCGCAACGGCAAGCGCCGCGAGATGAGAGTAACTATCGGAGAACTCAGCAAAGCGAAAACAGTGGCTCAGGCTGAGGCAGGCACACCGGAATCGGAAACGTCCAGTGAGCTGGGTATCACCGTACAGACGCTGACCCCGGATCTGGCAAAACAGTTTAATACTAAGCCGGGCGAAGGTGTGGTGGTTACCGACATCGATCAGGGTTCCATTGCCGCAATGGCAGGTATTCGCAGCGGTGACGTCATTTTGCAGGTAGATCGTAAACCTGTTAATTCGGCCGCCGAGTTTAACCGCGCTATCAGTAAGGCCGGTGAGGACAAGCGTGTATTGTTACTGGTGAGTTCAGGTGATGGACAACGCTACGTAGTGTTGAGTTGGTAGCGGCTTGGTTTTGTTCGGCCGCAGCCGTTAGTGCGCGGGGCAGTTACAGCTGCGCGTCATTGATTTGTGCGTGAGCGAATCAATAACAAATAAGTCAGTCACTATTATGAATGTGGATAGCCAGGCCTTGTAGAATCGCGGATATGACCATAGGAAAAGATATCAGCAATCTGCTCAGGGAATTGACCGGTGAATTCTATGGCAGCAGCAGTTGGCGCCCGCGTGCCGATGTTTATCGTTGCAGCAAGGGCTGGCTGGTGAAACTGGAATTGGCCGGTGTTGCCAGGGAAGATCTGAGGGTGGTTGTTCACCAGGATGCGCTGGTCGTGGAGGGCAGACGCCGCGACTGGTGCATCCCCGACACCCAGGCACCGCTATCGATGGAAATCACCTATGACTGGTTTCGCCGCACGATCCGGCTTTCTGCTCCCATTGATACGGAGAGTATCCGGACCGAATACCGCGACGGCATGTTATTGGTGCGGTTGCTGGAGCAACTGTAAAGGTCATAAACGCAGAGGTAAAGAGGATGGATTCTGCAACTGACACACCAACGCTAACTTCAACGGCGACGCTACCGGTCCTGCCGTTAAAAAACAGCGTCACGCTGCCCAACATGATACTGCCCATTACCGCGGGCAGGCCGCGCAGCGTCGCGGCGGCGGAAGCAGCGCTGGTTACCGAGGACAAGCAAATTGCCGTATTCGCGCAGCGGAACGCGAGCGTTGAAGTTCCCCAGGCAGACGATGTCTATCCAATTGGAACCCTTTGCGTCATCAAGCGTATGCAGCGCAGTGGCGAAGGTACTATCCAACTAATACTGCAGGGCGTGCGCCGAATAGAACGGCTCGAACTTGCTCAGGACGCTCCGTACCCATCATACAGGGTTAAGATACTGCCCGAACTGGATGACGCCGGTTCCGAAGTGGAAGCGTTGCACCGCACCATGCTGGATCTGGCGGCTCGTATGTTGTCACTGGGGCCGTCGCAAATGCAGGTTGACCTTAAGCAAATCGTCGCCGAACTGGAACGGCCGGTGGAACAGGCGTATGTGCTATCATCGTTGACTTCCATTAACCTGGATAAACAGTACCGGTTGCTGGCCGCCAACAGTCAGCGGGAAGCGCTACAGTTGATGGTGGATTATCTTACCTACGAGGTTCAGGTGCTGGAGACCCAAAGCCAGATCTCCAGGGCGGTGGAGTCGCGGATGACCAAGGAGCAGCGTGAGATGATGCTGCGCCAGCAAATGAAGGAAATCCAGTCGCAGTTGGGTGAGTCCAGTCCCGAACAGGCCGAAGTGGCGGAACTGCGCCGGCGTATGGAGGAAATATCGTTACCGGAACTGGTGCGAAAAGAAGTTGACCGCGAGTTGACACGCCTGGAGCGTATGTCCGCCAATTCACCGGATTACCAAAGCACCCGCAGTTATGTTGATCTGGTGCTGGACTTGCCGTGGGAGAAAATCACCGAGGACAATCTTGATCTGGAACGTGCTCGCCAAATTCTCGATGAGGATCATTTTGATCTTACCGAAATCAAGGACCGAATTATCGAGCACCTGGCGGTGATGAAACTTAACCCTGGCGCAAAAGCGCCTATTCTTTGTTTCGTTGGACCACCCGGCGTGGGTAAAACATCATTGGGCCAGTCCATCGCGCGGACGTTGGGCCGGGTGTTCGAACGTATGAGCCTGGGTGGCCTGCACGACGAAGCCGAACTGCGGGGCCATCGCCGTACTTATATCGGATCCATGCCGGGGAGAATTATCCGTGCCATGCGCCGTGCTGCCGTGAAAAACCCGTTAGTCATGCTCGATGAGATTGACAAGCTGGGCCATGATTTTCGCGGTGATCCGGCGGCGGCACTCATGGAGATTCTTGACCCGTCACAGAACTTTGAGTTTCAGGATAATTATCTCGATCTTCCCTTTGATCTGTCGCAGGTTTTCTTTATAGGCACCGCCAATACCCTGGATAGTATTCCCGCGCCGTTGCTGGACCGTATCGAGGTGCTGCGCCTGTCCGGGTACAGTGACACGGAAAAGCGGGAAATCGCGCGGCGTTATCTTATCGGCCGGCGTATGAACGATGCGGGCTTAAAAGACGATCAACTGATGATTAAAGACGACATGCTTGATTACGTGATTCAGAATTATACACGTGAAGCCGGCGTGCGGTCATTGGAGCGGGCATTGGGCCGTATTGCC
>JASFOJ010000233.1:0-5722 GCA_050116575.1 Gammaproteobacteria bacterium
CCATTATTAGAGTAACTAATATCAGGCAAGCCATCGCCATCAAAGTCACTTGCCGTACCCATGCTTAAATGACTATTAAAAATATAATTTTGCGTTGAATAAATCGTATGCAACCGGGATAGCTCAACACCGTTTTCGGAACCTAGATAAACCTTTAAATACTGGTTTCGATTGCCTGCAATCTGCGACGTGTCATTAACAACATAACTCCGATGATTAAGCAAAACGAGATCGTCATAACCGTCTGCATTGATATCTCTGGCTCGTCCAATCGCGTTAAATTCATTTGTGCTAAAAATGCTCGCCAACCCTTCACCGTTCGATAACAGCTGGGGTGTCTGTGGATTGGAGATCCCTTGCTGGGCTCCATAAAAAATTCGCGTCCGTATATTGCCGTGCGTGGATGTACCACCAGTATAGTTTTCACTCGCGCCAATATCTGCAAAGCCATCGCCATTAAGGTCACCTACCACGGTTACCGCAAAACCCAGACAAAAAACGTCGGTTTCAGAACCAATTAAGGTTTCACTGGGCACGTTGCTGATGCCGCCGGCTCCGCCGAGAAAAATATACACGTATCCTATTTCTTCTGGTTGGCGGTTAGAGTACGAAGTGAGCTTACCGGGCGATCCGACCACGACGTCATCAAAGCCATCACCGTTTATGTCGCCGCCGCCACTGACCGAAAAACCAAAACGGGCGTTGGTTCTGTCGCTTTCGAGTATCATATCGGGCGTGGCCTGAAAACCGGCCGGGCTGCCCAGGTAGATATAAACCGCTCCTTCTTCGTTTTCGCCGTTGCTATAATAAGGAGCACCAACGACAAGGTCCGCGTAGCCGTCGTTGTTAATATCTCCGCCTCGCCTTACCGAAAACCCTAGCCGCATTGCGGGCGACAGGCCCTGCAAAACGGCATGGGGTGTCGTAACCAACCCGCTAGCACTGCCAAGATAGATATAGACAGCACCATCGCCAGAAGGAGCGCCCAGGGCAATATCATCATAGCCATCACCGTTGATATCACCGATGATATCCATCGAAGTCGGCGTCGTATTGACTGAGCTGCTTTCATGAAAGTACGTTCGCTGATTCAATACGCCTTCGGCATTGCCATAATAAATAACCGCTTCAGTCGTCGGTGCATTATCAGCCCCTCCGTTACCCACCACGGCGATGATGTCTTCAAAACCATCGCCGTTGACATCGCCACCTCCGCCGGTAGCCCGGAAATTTGAATCCCAGCGGCTGTGAGCTGGCTCGGTGATCATCCTGTCCGTGGAGAGCAGCTTATAGGAGCTGTGGTCTTCAATACTTACCAGGGCCGCGGCATTAACGGAAACAAACATCAAGCATAGGCCTAATAGTAATATCATCCAACGGCTTTTGGTCTTAGCGTCATTCATAATACTGTCATCTCTATTTTTCTATCTTTTCCAAGGCATCAGCATGCACGTACAGCGGCTTCGACCCTATAAATTGGTAAGCCTTTAATAAATGGGTATTTGTTAATGATCCAAGCATCTCGAACTAAACAGCCGACGTTTTATACATTAAACCAAGTCCAGCCAGCCCTAGACTTATCAACGCCAGGGTGGCGGGTTCAAGTGCAATCTCTATTACCATATTTTATGAAATGGCCACCAGTCCAACAAAAAAGATCCAAGGAATTTTCCATCGTTGTCGGTGGCAACAAACACTAATCCGGTGACGTAATTAATACAAGTTGTTCACTTATCGACTAGGTCATCTACCGCAACGAAGTCGAAAATTCCGCTGCTAATACAGTTATAGTTTTCGTCACCCTAGCCAGAGGACAACAATGCCGAGGCTAAACGTACCTCGAGACCTTTCACGCAACATCCCGACGACTCCCAGAATATTCTTGTCTTTATGAAACTCAGCGCAAATCATACAAAAATGCTTGGATTATAGTCGTCCTTCATTTGGGGTATATTTTTCGCTTGGGGATGGAGCTTTCAAAAGACGTTGCAAAAGAAAAGCAATGAAATGCATGCATTTGTGCGACTTGTCGATGGTCGTATATTGGCCCACCCAGAAACAACCTGACATAGAGGCAATAGGTAATCGCATTTCATGGTATCCCGGGATCGCGCCTAGAACACTGACCGTCGAATTAATTCAGCTACATTCACTAGGCAACGGCTCATCAGTAGGAGTGTAATAATTGCGGATACTTTCTTGCCAACCCGCTTTAAACTCATCGAACGGTATCCAATATGTCTCGGTTCCCGACGGATCTGAATTCTGATAGTGCACTTTTGTTGTGCCATCAGAACCCGCATGTATTTGGTAACTGTCCGAACCAAAAGGCTCAATACAAGTCTGTGTCAAACCGCCATATTGCCAATACTCTATGATGCCGTCATATTCGTTCGATGAAACACGCATCCAATCTAATCCAAATGTCCCATCCCCTTTGTAAAGCCCACTCGGGATGATTCGGTCTGACGCCGCTTCTACAACGTTGTTTATATCGTTAAATACATAAGTTTTGCTAAATTTGTAACCGTCATTATCGGTAACCCGAAGCGTAAATGTTACCGGACCAACATAGGTTCCAGTCGAACCAGGGATATAGAATCCACCGCTATACCCTGGAACGCATGCCCTTGGGTGTCCGCGGGTGACAAACGCACCGACTAAATCCGATGGATTAGATTCACCAGATCTCTTATGTTCGCTGTAAGCTGGCATAAAATTTGTTAGACCAGGACCAAGATAGTCAGCATGGTATGGCAAACCAAAAGTCCCCGATATCGGGTTATCAGGATCATAGGGCTTCCAACCGTTTGTGAAATGCCCCACATCATTAGACTCAGTAAGCAGATCAATGGTGCCGCCACCCCCTGATGCAGAGCTCCACTCTACATCTGCACTGGTAATCCATCCATCAGGATCCTTAATTTGAAATCTCAATACAGCAGCTCCTGCATCCACGCAAGCGAATACAGGATTACAATATTCACCATGTACATCTATTTTACAGCTAGTATTGTTTAACTCTATTGATTGTCTGTCCCAATATTTTCCTACTACGCCGTGTGGCCAACTTATGCCTACTGTATTGCTAAGACGGGTGTTGCCGCGTATCAATTCAGCTTTCGGCGGAATATTCAATCCACCATCTCGGTCCAAACGATATATAAATCGGCAGGTGTCAAGAGAGTCAGGAGGGCCGTCAGAAATAGGCCTAATGACCAGCCTCCCATACTCGTTGTCGATAAACCTGTACGCGATATCAAGACCGGTGTCCGTCGTAGCGTCTAAGCTTGTCCCGTCGAAAGGAATATTAAAGGAATGGATCACGCCATCATCAACACCGACAAAAGAACCCTCGA
This sequence comes from Gammaproteobacteria bacterium, assembly GCA_050116575.1. Classification (GTDB taxonomy): domain Bacteria; phylum Pseudomonadota; class Gammaproteobacteria; order SZUA-152; family SZUA-152; genus JAKEGK01. The sequence continues at coordinate 3,360 of JASFOJ010000233.1, forward strand.
TACCCGTTTCGGTGACTGTAACATCAACCCCCGTGTATTTGTTTTCGCATACTTTAAAGACGCGTGTACTCTTGTCGGGAAATATTGTGTCGTCCATGTAGGTGCGCCAACCGTAAAAAGTTGAAACGCTGTAATGGCCCGGTGCCAACGTATTTTTAGCGATTTCGATCATTGAGCCATCTAAATGGGTTTGGACATCGTCGGCAGTTCGTGGAGTAAAACTCAGACTCGAGATGAGCTGCTCCACTTCTGATCGACTATCAAAATCAATGCTATTCGGCATACTGCCACTAAACTGTGCCGGTAACACGATGCCATTATCCGGGTTTCCATCATTATCGAGAGATTGAAGAAACAGCGACAGATTCAAAGGGTTGACCTGAGCTCCGGATGAGTCGGTGAGATGATACGGTGTTATATATCGGCCTGCGGTTCCATACCCAAGCACGACGCCACCAAAGCTAAATACGACACGTTCACCCTTAACATCGTACTGAAATGACCCGTCTGCGTCGGTAAAACCCCTATGATTCGCGCTTTCATACTCTAAATTTGCGACGGGTCCGTCGATAAACTGTCCTATTAAAGAGTTTTCTTCCCCACCCGTATTGTTATTATCTGTACCGTTAGTGTTATTGCCACCGCTGCCACCGCCGCAAGCCGCTAAAGTGGCAAGTAAACTGATAATAACCAATAAACGGAATTGGTGGACGCGTGGCATTTTCGTATCCTCGATTTCAAAATAATTATTGTTCGTTATCCGACTTTGTGGCGTCAAAATCGCTGCATTCTGGTAAAAATCATATAAAAACGGTTATAATGTAGTCATCCCTCATTTGGGGTAAATTTTTCACTTGGGGATAAGGTTTTCGAGAGACGTAACACATAGAATAAGAATGATTAACAAAGCGTTTGCCCGGCTTGCCGATAGCCGTACGCTTGCCTACTCAGAAAGCGGCCCGGCACAGGGGCAACCGATAATCGCATTTCATGGTATTCCGGGATCACGCCTGCAACACGGTAGCCTTACCGTGTTGCACGAAATTGGCGTGCGCCTGATAGTTGTCGACAGGCCTGGGATTGGGCTGTCCGATTTCTATGAGGGGCGCACCCTGTTGGACTGGCCGGATGACATCGCCCAGCTTGCCGACTCACTCTCCCTGAACCGCTTCGCGGTATTGGGATTCTCGGGTGGTGGCATCTATGCCGCCGCTTGCGCCTACAAAATACCCCACCGTATCACTTGTACCGCTTTGCTCGGTTGCCTGGCACCGTTGGATGTGCCAACGATGGCCGACACCATGCCCCAGGCCAGCCGGGGCTTGTTTGAAACGACGGCGCAGGACTATCGTCAAGCAGAACAGCAACTTACGCAGCTTCTCGATTCACCCGAGGCACTGTTTGATGTCATGGAAGCAACCGCCGCGCCAGTGGATAAAAAGCTCTTCGCTGTTCCCGACTTCCGCCAAATGTTCCTGCAAAATATGGCGGAATCCTGCCGGCAAGGGCTTGGAGGCATAGCCTATGACATGTCCATTGCCGCGAAACCCTGGGGATTTGATCCGTCTGAGATAGAAACCCCCGTCGTCCTTTGGCACGGCACAGCCGACGCTAATGTTCCTGTTGCCATGGGCCGATACCTAGCTAAGACAATAGCGCAGTGTCAGGCGCAATTTGTTCCTGATGCTGGGCACTACTTTATGTTTGAGCATTGGGAAGAAATCCTCCTGCGACTGACCGGACAGTCATAAGGCATGCTATGGCAAGCAAGGCAAGAACGATCGACCTGGAGAGCTTCAATGAGTTGGTCAACGGTATTTACGATGCCGCAATGGACAGCACCCACTGGCCAAGGGTTTTAAAAAGTTTTGCCCTTGCCTTAAATTCACACTCCGGGCTGTTGCGAATACAGGACCTGCAAGCAAAGGATTTGGTAGCAAATATTGCTTACGGGCTTGACCCCTGGTTTCAGCAACAATATGCGGACTATTTTATCCATCTGGACCATCCGACCAAAGTTCTCTCTGACCTCGAAACCGGTGCTGTAGTACAAACCGCCACGTTGCTACCTGAGGATCACAGGAAAACAGAGTACTACAATGACTACGTGAAACCCCAGGGTTCGGAGCAGATTATAGGTAGCATGCTGGCCAAAGACGACCCGGGTATCGCTCTGCTTTGCTTGCATCGCACGGATCGCATCGGCTATTACGAACCGCATGAAATCGAAGTGTTTAAGTTACTGGTTCCGCACCTGCAACGCGCCATAAATATCAGTCGTCACTTGCTTGAACTCAATAGCCAATGCAGGGCGGCCGGCAATATCCTGGACAGGCTGCATACGGCCGTCATCCTGGTCGATC
>JASFOJ010000234.1:0-5669 GCA_050116575.1 Gammaproteobacteria bacterium
ACTATCGCTGTCGGAAGTGATATGGCCTCGCAATTCCAGTTCCGTTTCTCCTTTTTCGACAGTGGGGTAATACACCTTATGGGTGGCATGCGCCGGTGCGGGAACAAGAACCATCGTGACAAGCGTAATGGCGGCAACAATCACTGCCGCGACGCCGGCGGTTCGCATATTCAACGGCTTGCTCGCGGCCAATGTCATAGTACCGATAACCACGACAGCGATTGCGTAAACCAGAAATTGCATGCCGGAAGGACGGTCATCGTAACCAATGAGTGTATGCAGCGTTTCACCAATCAGGGAATGCTCTGAAAGTACGGCTGATGTATCCCACAGTACGGGCTTGATGGCGGGCAGTATGCCGGCCTGGGTGAGGAATCCGGCTGCCTGTGACGCCATGCCGGCGGCCAGCAACACGATCAGCCATGCCGTCGCTGTAAAAAGGTATTTGGTGGGGATGCGCAGCAGTCCCAGATAAAGTGCAGCGCCCATGGCCGCGCCGGCAACGATACCCAATACACCGCCGGTGAACATCAGTAATGTGTTGGCGCCACCGGCGGCAATACCATAGGCGAACAACACGACTTCGGATCCTTCGCGCAGTACCGCCAACGCAATAACAATGGACAGTACATGCAGCGGCTTAGTTTCTTCGCTAACACCCTGGCCAACGCTCTTCATCCGGACGGCCAGTTCGCGGCCGTGGCGGGCCATCCACAGGTTATGCCACGCCAGCATGGCGGTCGCCGTCAGCAGCACGCCGGCATTGAAAATTTCCTGGCCCATTCCTTCGGCAGCCTGGGCAATGGCGCCAGCGAAAGCCGCTACAATGCATGCACCGACAAGACCTCCACCGACACCGTAGGCGATCCAGCGCCCACGATTGGCCACAGCCTGGGTGGCTGTCAGCACGATGCCAATGATCAGGGCGGCTTCAAGTACTTCACGAAAGACGATTACAGCGGTACTTAACACGGTGTGGTCTCCTAAATTTTATTTGACGGTGAGTGTACCATTGGCGGTCTTGGGGTTGAATTCGCCAAAGAATTTATAACTGCCCGCTTCGAGCGGTCCTACATAAATAATGATCTTGCTGCCGCCGGGAACAATTTTTTCGCGATTAAGGTCGTGGCTTTCAAATTCTTCCGGCGTCGGATCCTGGTTTTGCACCACAAGCTTAACTTTTTCACCGGCGGGCACATCGATATTGGTAGGGGAGAACTTATGATTTTTAATAACGAGCTGGTACTCCGGCGTTTCCGCTTGGGCAACGCCGGCAAATAAAACCGTTAATATCGCTATATATTGGATTTTCATAGTAAATTGTTTCCTTCAGCCAATCTTCTAAATTCAATACTTATCCTTAATGATAATGATTCGCATTTAGAATTACAAGTCCTGTGCGCAAATTATTTTCACCTTCGTGCCTGGATTTCGGAATATCAGGGAAATGCGGATGCAGTGGCTTCGCAAAACCAGAGCTTTGTAAAACCAGGCTTTCGCAACCAATGGCTTTGCAGGACGATAGCGGTATAGTTTTTATATCGGTAAGACGCCGTGCCCCTGAACAGATCTTTACCGAAGCCGGCATTGTTCAGGTTTTCGCCGGCGTTAAGGTAAAATCGTCATCACGCGGGATGCTTAGCACGGCTTCCCTGAATTGATCCGGAAGTCCCGTTAGCTTGCGTTTTCGCAAGTTGATCCATGCGCCATCCACGGTCACAGTGGCGGCTGTTTCACCGCTGGCATTGATAAATTCGTGAGTAAATGACCAGCGGATCCGTCATCGCGAGCACTTTTTAGTTTGACATTTACTTTGATATCTTCATTCATACCCAATTCGCGTAAAAAAATCGTTTCTTCGCGAAATAACACCGGGCTGATATTCAGGCGGGCCAGCGTATCGATGTCCATGCCCAGTTCATTTAATAACTGTATTCGGACATGGGCCGCATAGTCATTGTATGCCGAGTGGCGCATGTGTCGGTTGATGTCGACGTCGGCCCAGCGTATGTTAAAAGTTCTGGAAAATTCCTTCATTGTGACGCTTTCATTTAATAGGTGGTTAAACGATACCATTTGACTGACTATTGTAGCCCGTGTTCGGCGTAGCGGACAGGATGACGTGTCAATCCGAATCCTGTTGATTAATCAAAGCAGTTGCAAACCAAACTATACTGTCAGGAGCAAATTGACATCAAACCCGTTTGATAGTTGTCATTGACGATACCGATGAAAGAACCGCTAATTAACTGGAACAGGGAAGACGAAGACAGGCCAGCAGAGGGCCAAAAAATGCCGGTGTGGTGTATCTGGACGGCACTGGGCGTTACATTACTGGCGGTTGTGTTATACGGTACGTTGTTTTTCCTGGTGCCCGAGTACCGGCAAATGATGGCGGATTATATTGATCAATTGCCCATATTCTCCAGGATTGTACTGAATATCTACCAGCCGTTTTTGATGGTGTTCGTAATGATCAGCATTTCGCTGATGATTTTGTTCTATTTAAAATACAAAACTCGGGGCGTCCGTTACAAAGCCATGTTAGCGTTGATAGTCGCGAACTGTATGTTTGCGGCGATATTGTTTGGCGTAACCCGGCTAGGACTTGGCTGAACAATAGCAGGTTACGCAGGTTAAATAGGCAGGTTAAATTGACTGTAACTTGGTTTTCAGTGCCGTTAAGTCGGCGTCGGCTGCCATGTCAAACGTTTCGTTGCAGTATTCCAGTAACGGTATGACTTTAAGCGCCAGATCAACGGCGTAAGGCGCGAGAGATCCGGTTTCGCCGTTTTTGAGGCTATCCAGTGCGCTTTCAATGTCAGGTGTTTCAATGACCGCAGTTTCGATTTCACTTTCGTACTGAGCCATTTGGGGAGCAGTGGCTGGTTCACCGGAGAGATAAGTTTCCGTGTGAAAATAGACTCTTTCCAGCAGGTCCTGTGGTTTTGCCGGTTTGACAATAAAGTTATTGGCGCCACAGGCGTGAGCCCGTTCGCGGCTTACCTCGTCTTCAGCACTGGTAACCACAATAATGGGCAGCTTTTTTAACCAATCTGTTTCAGCGCCACGGATACGGCATATTAGGCCATAGCCATCCAATTGCGGCATCATAATGTCGGTGATGACCAGCTTGATCGAATCATTGGCCTGCAATTGTTCCCAACCATCTTCACCGTCACCGGCTTCCACAATGGAAAAGTCTTTACTCAGAACTTTGGACAGCCCGGCGCGTATCGTGCGTGAATCGTCAACAATAAGAATCGGGGTTTTTTCGTTGGTTTCATTGGTCGCGGACATGGTGGCGGTACTTCCGGTTACTTCAAGTTACTTCGTTGTCGTCGAGTCATGCTCGTGTACAAGAAAGCAGATGAAAATGAATAAATAACGCTATTCCTGCTTAATAAATCGGCTGGTGTGTTGTTTCTCTTTAATGTCAGTGGTGTCCTGTCTGAGATCAACAGGATACGAAATTCAACAGACTGAATAAGGGATTACCAGCGGTCACTCTTTTTATGACCGGGTTCCGCTTTGTTCGGTGTCGCTGGAATCGCTATATCAATAGCCGTTGGTGCATCCCTATTTCCACCTAAGCCGATACCACGTTTGGTCTAATTATCGGTTTTTAAGCCGGTTTTTTTCACCAAGGGCCAATATTGGAATTTCGGGAAGCAATTCACTGTTTTTTCGTTCAGGCATCACACTTATTGCCGATATATGTGAACGTACTAATAAAAATCAAAGAGTTAGAGCTTTTATTCGTACCGGAGTGGAAATGTTTCCGGTAGAGTCCAGGCTGATGCCCGGTTTGGTGTTGCCGGCAACCCGCCCGCAACGATGCTTCGACACTGTTAATTAACGCATCCAGCAATGCAAAAAGTAAATTCCGTTCAAGCAGTCAGGTGTGTGGTTTCGCGATGAAAAAAATTTTCAATCTGGTTTTGTTGATTTGTTTATTACCGGCTTTTGGGCTGGTTAACGCCGAACAGGTGACCAAGGAGCAGATCAAGGGCCTTGATGAACAGGTGCAGGATATCAAAAAAGACGTACTCGGAATCTCTGCTGAGCTTAATTTGCTCGAAGAAAAACTGTTATTTCCTTCCAATACCCAGATCTCATTTTTTGTATCGCTAGACAAAAACGCCGGTATCGAACCTGATGCGATTATGCTGAAACTGGACGAGAAGGATGTTGCCCATCACATTTACAGTTACAAGGAAGTCGAAGCTCTGCAAAAGGGTGGCGTGCAACGCGTTTTTACCGGCAATGTCAGGACCGGTGATCACAAGATTCAAGTCAATATCGTTGGTAACAACGGCGGAAGCAAAAAATCCGATAGCGCGACAAAAACCGTAACCAAAGGTGTCGGACCGCGATTTGTGGAAATCCGGTTAACCGGATCGGGCGTCGAATTTCGAAACTGGTGATGTTGTGTTGCGCCCGGTTGTTATCCCCTTAGCTGGTCTTATATTCCTCGTCGGCGCTATAGCCGGCGCGGCCGAAGATAAGGTTGGTGGTCCAGCCCCGCAGGGCGCTGAGCTGAAAGATTTGTATTTCGGTGAGGCCCTGTTCTATGCCTACCAGGGCGAGTACTTTGACGCCATTTCGAGACTGGATACCGAACTTGCTCAATACTACGGCCTGGATGAGCCGCGCCTGAACTCCCTTTATTATCACATCGACAGTGCCGAATTCGACGTGGGTGACTTCGAACTGTATTACCGCATGCACAAACGTGCCGGGCGCGCGATCAAGGCGGTTATCGAGGGAAACGTCGCAGAGAAAGTGCGCAATGAGGCTATTTACCGCCTGGCGAAGATTTATTACCAAAAGCAGCAACCATTAAACGCGCTGCACACCATCGAAAAACTCAAGGGCGAACTACCTGAAAAAATCCGCTTCGAAGAGCCCTTTTTGCGTGCGCAGATCTATATGGCGACGGGGAAGTTTTCGGACGCCATTAAATTGCTCAAAGGTATCGAGGGCGCTCAAGGTGTTAAGGGGTACGCCGGCTATAACCTTGGTGTAGCGTTGTTCCAGAGCGGAAAAGAGGAACAGGGCATTGCGCAACTGGCCAAGGTCGGACAACTCGAGTCCGGCAATGAGCGGGTGGAGGCGATACGGGACAAGGCTAACCTGGTACTGGGCTTCAGGCTTCTGGAAGCGGACAAACCAGCCCAGGCCAAACAGTATTTGCAGCGTGTGCGTTTGACCGGGCCATTTTCCAACAAAGCATTGTTGGGAGCCGGCTGGGCCGCCGCCGCCACGGGTACCTACGACCGGGCCCTGGTTCCCTGGACCATGTTGGCCAAGCGCAACATCACCAACAAGTCTGTGCAGGAGGTATTGCTGGGTGTGCCCTACGCCTATGGTAAGCTCGATATCTACGGCAAGGCCGCAATTTTATATGGACAGGCACTGGAAACCTACAGCCAGGAAATTGAACGGCTCGACGCCTCCATCACCAGTATTCGGCAGGGGAAATTTCTCAAGGCGGTCATTCGGGAAGAACTCAAAAAGGATAAGAACTGGCTGATTCATCTCAGGCAGTTACCGGATACACCCGAAACGTACTATCTCAGCCAAATGATGGCGTCCCATGATTTTCAGGAATCGTTGAAAAATTATTTCGACCTGGCGGAACTGGAAAAGCGGTTGAAACTCTGGGG
>JASFOJ010000235.1:0-5630 GCA_050116575.1 Gammaproteobacteria bacterium
GGCAAGAATGTCCGTGGTGTTATCGGTGTTCCTCCTACCCAGCCGGACCTGGCGCAGTGATACCTTGTTATCGGCGGAAACCACGTAGACTGCCTGCAATTCGCTGCGGTGTACAATCGCCTTTGACGGAATGCGCATTTGTTTTTGTTCACCCGTAGTGAACCGGACTTTCACCATTTGCCCGGGATAAATTCCCTTGGGTACTTTAGGAATATCAACCCGTACCTTGTAGGTATGAGTTTTTGGATCGGCTTCAGGATAAACGGTTATCTGACTGGAATAAATAGGTTTTTGCTGATCAAGCGGTATGACCACTTCTGCCTCCGTGGCGGATCGAACCTGTGGGGCGACGGCCTGTGGGACATGACACACGGCACGCAATTGGTTTAACGAAAAACCAGTCATCAAAGGCTGGCCCACTTTTGCCATTTCACCCAGTTCCACGTAGCGTTCGGCGACAACACCGGAATAGGGTGCTTTTACCACGGTATATTTAAGTTGCTCCAGGACTTCCTTGACGTTGGCTTTGGCGGCCGACAGGCGCTCTTGCGCGGCCTTTAGTTCCGCTTCGGCTTTATCAAAAGCGGATTTAGACACCAGCTGCCGTTGGTACACTTCCTTGATACGGTTATATTCGGCCACTGCCACATTGTAATTCGCTTCGGCTTCACTGACGGCGGCTTCCAGGCCCGACAGCCGGGCACGGGTGGCGGCGCCGGTGATTCTCACCAGCACACTGCCTTGTTCAACATAATCGTCCACATCGAAGTTGATTTCACTGATGCGGCCGCTGGTCTCTGACGATACTGTCGAGCGCCGGATGGCCTCGACGGTGGCATTAAATACCTCATGCCTGGGGTATTGCTGATATCGTGCCGTATAAACCTCGAACGGTAGATCTGCGGCACTTGCCAAGCCGCTGGTGGCAGTGAGTGCTGCGCCAGTCAGTACAAGCATGTAACGTTTCAGGTTGTGCATCATGATGGCCTGGCCTCTCGTTTGGATGAAACCGTTGAATACCTGGCTATGATTCCGGTTCCGTCGTTTGGTCAATGGCGGCAACGATACTGCTGATTTGCCGCAACGGCATGATACAAGATTATATTAGAAGATTCTAATACATATTTCAGCGATTCCAAGTACTATTATGGGTCACTATTCATGGCCTGCGTAGCCGTCCAAATATAGATTAACTCGATACGTTTCTTAACAATCGCAAGGCAGGGCAACAGAACAGGTCCAATTGGATGATTGAAACCCCGGTATGGCGGTTGCTGGCCCCGAATGCATCACCTGGGACAAGATAAGCGATTTACAACGGTCGTGCAAAGGTGGGGATGCCCGAGGGTAAAGAGGTGGTTATGTCATGCTCATCAGGATTGCAGGACGGACGAAGATGGGGCTGCGTAGGGAAGGCGCAAAAGTATAGCGCATTAAATAAAAAGTCTTATTTTTGCGATTTGACTTCGGTGAGCTTGCAGGAGACTTCATAGTGCTCGTCGCCTTTTTTGATACAGCGGGTGACAAGCCCTTTGCAAGTTATTTCAGGAACCAGACGATTGGCCCCGGGTTTGGTCATGATCGAGACACCGACATCTTCAACTAACTGTTCCTTGGTCCGCATCAGCAAACCGGTGGCGGACATGTTACTTAGAATGGCAACCTGCCATTTCTTTGAACTGCCCACACTATATAAAACGGGACATTCCGTCTCGATGCGCGGGAAAACTCGTTTATCTTTATTGGCTTTTTCCATTCCCGTTATCCGTTACCAGTGGTCAATGTCGAACCCATTTGCCCGCATCAACAACCCGTAATGAATGATGTTTATACGATATCTCTATCGGTCCGCTGAAGCGATTTATTGAATGATACTCGTTTTTGAGGGAATACGTTATCACTAATTTAGTAGTTATTGCTACTATCGAGCCGAGCCGTCGATGCTGGTTACCCTTCTCGCACGTTGTGACTTTCGATATCGTAACTGTCGATACGGTTACTTTCGATAATATTGTCACTGTCGATAGAGGTTATCACTATCATCAGTGTTCAGTCATTGTAATAGAAACTGGATAAGTTCAGTGGTCGATTTCAACCGGCCAGGGCTAATAGTTATTATTATAGTGGAAACCAACAGGAGGATTGTATAATCCTCCTGCTTTTTATGACATTTTGGGTCCTGAGTGATCAGGAATTGGATGCTTTGGCCGTCAGCTCCTGGGAGTGAGGTTGATCGGCTTTCGATGTGCTATTGGCATTACCACCATCTTCATCATCAGTTCTTTCCGTGATTTGTGGGAAGGTGATAATAGTTCCCGGGCGTATTCTGTCCATATCCAGATCCGGATTGTATTGGCGCAACAGCCAGATCGGAATCTTATAGGTCCGCTTGGCCAGTTTCCACACCGATTCGCCACGGCGGATTTTATGTTTTTCCGATCCGTTAATCTGGAATTGTTCGAAAAATTCTTCCTGTAGGGCGCGATGATAGGCCACGCGCCGTTCTTCGAATTCGTCCGGCGTGACCTTACTGAATTTCAATTTAAGGCGTTTACCAATCACCACGGGTCTGCCGTAACGCATTCGGTTAATACGCCGCAGGTCGCTGGCACGCAAGTCCAGCCACTCGGCATAGTGGCCCAGCGTTTCCGCGGCCTGAACCTCAATGGTATTGTGTTTGGAAACGGAATAATCCGTTGGGTCGGCCAGCAACTCGGTTTGTGATTCCGACATTGCGGCGTCGGCAATGGTTTCATCAAGGGTATCGTTACTGTTTCCGGCATCCTCAATGGCGTCTTCGCTGCTTTCAGCGAGCGCTGTATCCACACTGGCAATTTCCACGGCTTCGCCTTCGGCCGGTGCTGTGACCATATTGTCACCGGTGTCGACGCCCAATATGGCCCTCATGCTAGCTTCATCATCATCGGCGGCAGCGTCGTTGGACGATTCATCCGATGGCTCTTGCGCTTGCTCATTTTCGGTGGCTGATTCCAGCGGTACGGCCATTGCCACCTTGGTATCGTCAGTTTTGGAAGCATCCGCCATGTCAGTGGTATCGTCGTTAATGGCGACCTTAACCGGTTCCGCTTTTTCCTGTTTATCCTCATCGTCGGCCAGGCTAGCGCTGGTTGCGTCAGTAGCAACATTCTCTTCGGTTTCAGCCTTGGCCAGCAAAATCCGTTGACCGGGATAGATCCGGTTTTTGTTGTGGATATCATTGAGCGCCAAAATCTTGGAAACACTGACACCGTAACGGCTGGCAATGCTGTCGATGGAGTCGCCGCGGCGCACGATATGGGTTTCACCGCCGATGGGCTTGGTGATTAGCAATTTTTGGCCAGGATAAATGCGGTTTTTGTTGCGAATATTGTTCATGGCCAGCACTTGCGAAATGCTGACACCGTAACGGTCGGCAATACTTTCGATGGAGTCGCCGCGACGGACGATATAAGTGCTGCCATCGGGCTTGGAAATGGTCAGCCGTTGTCCGGGGTAGATCCGGTTTTTGTTACGGATATTGTTAAACGCCAGTATTTCCGAGACGCTCAGGCCGTAACGCCTGGCGATACTCTCTATATTGTCACCGCGCCGTACCCGGTACGTTCCGGACGCGGGGATGGCACGCGGTTCCACCTTGGGCGAACGATTTTCGGCGACCTGCCGCCGGCTACTGGTTCGGGCGCCACGGGACTGGGGCAGGCGCAATACCTGGCCCACGTAGATACGGTGACGGCTACGCAAATTATTCATGGCCACCAACGCCCTGGTGGTGGTGCCGTAACGCGCGGCAATGGTTGACAATGTCTGACCACGGCGTACACGATGAAAACGGTCGGGTTTTTGTTTGGCATAGACCAGGCGGGACGAGATGGCGGACACGGCGTCGGCAATTTTATCAGCATTGGCCACGCGGTGGCGGTCGATGCGCAGCGCGTAACCTTTGGGAATATATTTATTGCCGCTCCAGACCGAGGGGCGCAGTGCCGGATTGGTCTCCTTGAGGTCGGCCACCGACAGGTTGGTAGCTTCCAGCACAGTGTTAATACTCACATAGCCGGGCAAGTCCACAAACTCATAATCAACCGGTGGGTTGCGGTGGATTTCGCCAAAATATTTTTCCGGGTTGCTGTCGATTTCCACCGCGGCCAGAAACGCCACGTAGAAGTTTCTGGACGCAAAACCAAAAGTGCGGCTTCTGTATTTGCGCAGCACGGTGACAATGTCGGTGGTTCCCAGTATCCGGGCAGCGCGGCGCATGCCGGCGGCCCCGTGATTATAGGCGGTAATGGCCAATGGCCAGGCGCCTGTAACGGCGTAATTGTTTTCCAGCAACCGTGCCGCGGCCACGGAGGCTTTGAACGGGTCCATGCGCTCGTCAATAATGTGGTCGATGCGCATAAAACGCCGGCCGGTAGAGCGGGTAAACTGCCACATGCCTGCCGCTCCCACTTTGGAATAGGCTTTGTGGTTAAACGATGATTCAACATGGGGCAGGGCGGCGATTTCCCGGGGCAGACCCATTTTGTCGAGCGTTTTCAAGATGTACGGTTTCCAGGCTCCCGAGCGGACCAGGCCGGCGCGGAATTTATCAGACTGGCCCAGTTGAAACCGGATGCGGTGAGTCGCCCGGCGCAACTCCCGGTTACTGACACCTTTGGGCCACAGGCCCAAAACGCGCCTTTCTTCGGCGCTCAGGCCGGAGCGTTTACCCCGTGACAAGGTACGTAGTATCGTTTCGTATTTGTGTTTGATGCGCTTGATATGGCGATAGCGTGCTCGGCGACTGTAATTATCGGGAATGCGGATTTTTTGATAGATGACGCCCAGGTGGGAATTATCGTGGATAAATCCTTCATCGGTGGATATTTCGGTATAGACCCGTTTCCAGAATTCGATGTCAGGTTTGATAGCATCCGGGCGCGGAAACAGTTGCTCGTTGAGCGCCAGTCCATCCAGCGAATATCCCATTAGAAAAATAAAAATCAGTAACGTACAGCGTCGCATCATGATGACTTCACTTCAGTTTCGGTTGCTTTGAGCGGATTGCCATTGGTTGTTCACATTGATTGTTTGAAACCTGCGCTATCACATGTTGGCTTCTGTTAATCAATTTGTGGGATGGTCGGTTTGCCTGGGAACTTATGACCTCTAAACCTTCAAAAAAGCCAGCGTACCATATTTTTTCCGTATTGTTATATAGCAAGCAGTCCGTTCACAAGAAGCGTAACGGCGCAATTTAACCAAATATCGGAAATATCGAAATAAAGCCGGTTATTTTCCCTTTGGCCCCATTCAACCACAAGACAGCGTAAGCACGATCTGGCCTAAGATAATGATTTTCAATGAATTGATCATGACCAGGCGCAACTGCTTATATCAATTATTTTCGGCAGTTGGCGGTGAGTCTTAAGGAAAAATTCAGCAAATGGTTACCAGGGACAATCGACGCAGGAATCCTGGAGCTAGCTGCCGGGTCTGTGCCATCGGGATCAAAAGAAAGTGTAAAAAACGTATGGACTCAGCGGCAATCCGTATGCCCGTTTGGTATCAGTGGTTGGCGCCCCTGGTTGTTGGTGGTTACGTGGCGGGACAATCATTGATTAACGTTACATTCACATGAATGATTAAAG
>JASFOJ010000236.1:0-5597 GCA_050116575.1 Gammaproteobacteria bacterium
GAGTTCCTTAAACGCACCTTTTTCATATCAAAATGGGCTATTTAAGGACCAAATGCGCCTTTAATTTTGGTGGTTCATTTTTATAATCAAGAATTTACATGGGTCTGATAATCATCTAGCCAGCCTCCCCGGCCAGTGCGTACACTGACCGGTGGAGTGAATTGGATATCAATGGAGGCTGACTGATGAAACTATATAGCGGAATCGACTTGCATTCAAACAATCATGTGTTGACCATTATCGACGAGCAAGACCAAAAGCTCCTTGAGCGACGTCTACCGAATCAACTGGAAGCCACGTTGCAGTGCCTGACCCCGTATCAACAAGATATTACCGGTATTGCGGTCGAGTCAACCTACAACTGGTATTGGCTGGTGGATGGTTTAATGGAGGCCGGTTATAAACTGCATTTGGTCAATACCACCGCGGTGGATCAATATAGCGGCATGAAACTCACCAATGACCAACATGATGCCTTTCACCTGGCACATTTAATGAGACTGGGTATCTTGCCCACCGGGTATATTTATCCCAAGGCGCAGCGCGCCGTGCGCGATTTGCTGCGCAAACGCGGCATGCTGGTGCGCCAACAGACGGCCCACACGTTAAGCGCAATGAGCCTGCATACGCGAATGACAGGGCGTAAAGCCAGTAGCAATGTCATCCAACGTCCCCACGCCGAAAGTATCTACCTTCCCAGTCTAGAAGATACAAACCGGCAACTGGAGATGAAGGCCAATCGGCGAATGATTCAAGCCTTACACGAACAGATTGTCGAGATTGAGAAGGTTGTCATGAAGCAAATGAAGTTGGCGCCTGAATTCGTGGGTCTGAAACAAGTACCGGGCATCGGTGACATCCTGGCGCTGACGATCGCGCTGGAAACCGGCGATATTCACCGCTTTGCCAATGCCGGCCATTATGCGTCGTATTGCCGCGCTGTGCGCAGTGCGCGGGAAAGCAATGGTAAAAAGAAAGGCGAAAATAACCGCAAGAACGGTAACAAATACCTGGGCTGGGCCTTTGTGGAAGCAGCTAATCACATGGTGCGCTTCAGTGACACAGGCAAGCGCTTTTTCCAGCGCAATCGGGCCGTTGCCGTCAAGGCCACTGCCAACAAACTGGCTAAAGCCTGTTTCTATATCATGCGAGATGGTGTCACCTATGATGCCAAGCGGTTATTTCACTGAATAAGGCTGAGGCAGTGAGCAAGCCAAGGGGTTGGTCAAAGCCACGGGGCTGATTGTTGCCACTGCCTCATCCTTTTAACAACAGGTTTACTGATGCGCCCAAACCGTCAACCATTAAAGGGTTGGAAGCCCACGTTGTCACGGGGAACCATAGATCTGTTCCTAACCACTTGGAAACGGTTTGGTACCGACGATTTTCTGGAGCCAATAGGCTTGGGGTGAATCAACTACAGATTCACCTAGATCCCGATGGGTGACAGGTGCGGATCAGCTCCGACACCACAGACCGAGAAGCCGGGTGCGTAGACAGAGACTTGTTGGAATTGAATGAGTTACCGACTGGTAGCTACTGGATTGCTTTGGGTTATTGGCCCCGGCTGGCTAATGGGTCCGAGCCCTCAAATAGGCACCATATGTACTACTCATCTCCGCGCCGGTTAAAAACCGCATTTCATCCTCATCGGCGTACGATGCGTACAACGCATTAGTGTAAAAGATAGTTAAATCTTTCGGGATCGGGCCTTTATGGAATCGTTTTTGCTTTGGGTCTTTGTTACCAAACATATAATTAATAACTTATTGTCGTCGTCTAAACATCATTGTCGTGGCTGAACCCGGTGGTATCATCGCATTGCGGTTATAGTAGTGAAGTCCGGATTTTAATGTAATGATATCAGGGCCTTCGGCTTTCACTAGTATTAAATCGATTTACTCACCAGCTCACTGCGGCCTGTTTAAGCCATGACGGGTCATCCACGACATGGGGGTTATATTTAGGGGATTGCGGATCGAGTTCGGGTTCGATCTCCAGGTCATGACGATGCCCGGCCTTGCGCATTTCAATCGCCCACTCGTGGCGTAATACCGCCAGTTTCTGATAGGTGCTGGTCTCATCCTGGTAGCCGCCAAATTCGGCACGAATAATGGCATCCCATAATTGCGGAACCATGGGCAGGTGCTGGCTTTTGTCCATGTACTGACACAGAAAACTCCATTGCAGCTCGGCGTCCTGGTAATTCAGCAAGGGCCCGATCTCCAGGTGAATGCCTTTGCCAAATTTTTGGGTCTTCTTATCATAGGGATACATGTTGATGAAATGGCGCGGTGCGCCGAAGCGACCGGGACCGGTCGAGACAAAATAGGCCTCGAGTTCATCAAACTTCAAGGTGCGCGCCGGGGATAACAGCACGCGTGGCATGCGGATTTCACCCTTGGCGCGATCTACAATCACAAAAGGGCCGATGGGGGTGTTTTTTTCTTTGTAGAAAAAAAATATTCCTAGAAGGATCAAAATAATAGGAACAATAGACCAAGTCACATATGCCCAAGATTGATCGTAGATTGACATATAAAATACGTATATTCCTGCAAGCAAGTAGGCGAAACCTAATCCACCTAAAACCCACCCCAGCGCACCATATGTACTACTCATCTCCACGCCGGTTAAAAACCGCATTTCATTTTCATCGGCGTAGGAGGCATACAGCGTATTGCTGTAAAAGAGGTTCAGATCTTTGGGGATCGGGCCTTTGTGAAAGCGCTTTTTCTTGGGGTCTTTATTGCCAAACATACACTCATTGACTCATTGCGGTCGTCGAAACATGCGGGTGGTGGCGGAACCGCCTGTAATTATTAATAAAATAATACTGATTGACAGTAGAATATATTCATATGTGGCTAATCATATAAAGAAGGTAATAATAGATGCAACACCAGTAAAAATAGCAAGTACCCCATATAAAACAATTGGATTACTCGGCGCGAGTTCGACACATTTTTCATCATCTATTTGCAGGGGTGCTCTACAGCGCGCCGGTCCCATTACTCTTTTGGGCAGTGGTGCTCCTGCTATTTTTTTAAATACGGGCACTACGATGAACCACGCTTGATTTCAGTTTTCGCTTCAATTTCTAAAGGTACTAATGGTGCAGCATATTTACTACCCTACCAGCTCACCGCAGCCTGTTTAAGCCAGGCCGGATCATCCACCACATGGGGAGTATATTGCGGGGATTGCGGATCCAGCTCCGGTTCGATGTCCAGGTTGTGACGATGCCCGGCCTTGCGCATTTCAATTGCCCATTCGTGGCGTAATACCGCCAATTTCTGATAGGTGCTGGTCTCATCCTGGTAGCCGCCAAACTCGGCACGAATAATGGCATCCCATAATTGCGGCACCATGGGCAGGTTCTGTGTAATGGGGTTGAGTCATAATTCTTGAACTGGATCAGGCCTACGCCAATCCCCTTCACCCACCCCCGAGGGCCGCCAGCCGGCGGCCATGGCCTCGTCGCGACTCAGGCCCCAGGGATACACTTCGGCGGCTTGACGGGATTTGCGTTGCATCGCCCGGGCTTTATCCATGTCCAGGTTCTTCCAGTAGTCTTTGGGGCGATGGTGTTGCTTGTCCCAATCCGCGGTAACCGGATCCCGGTCACGATAAGGTTCCAGCTTGGGGATATCCGGTAAGGGTTGGGAGATATCCATGTACTGTTGCCAGAACTCCCAGTCCTGTTCCACTTCCCAGGCGTTGTCTTTGGCGGTGGGGTGCTGAAACCATTTGTCAGAGTATTTGTGTACAAAACGTAGATAGTAATCGTGACTCCCTGTCGGGCGGGTACCGGCTGGCATACAGACATCAAACTCATCGAAGGGTAAGGTGATACGCTCTTTCTTCCAGGTGAAAGTCACCAGTCCGGTGCGGCGATTGATGATTATGTTGTTTTTGTCTTTAACCCAATGATGCTTTAATGCCAGCCTGCATAATCTATCGATAGCGAATGGTATACCTGGCCAAAAAAGAGTAAAAACCAGCACCCTATTATCAAATTTCGTAATAAAATATCCTAGAATTACGGCAACTAGCGAAACTGACCAAAAAAAAGTTAAAACTTTTGATATCGTTTCTACCACTACCCTAGGATTTTGCAAACCAAACCATTCCTGATATTCATGCCCTGGCATTGCGATATCGTTTAACGTATCGGCAGAAGTATCATTTAGGAGTTCAATATATTCGACCGGGAAATAGGAAATATATTCACGGCACTGCAGGCCCCGTGAGGTGATGGGGTGTAAACGAACGAGTTTCTGAGTCGTACTCAACTCATGTTTTTTGCGCGACTCCGGTAGATCACGAAGATCGCGACTGTTAAAGGCGGTTTCCGCGTAGTAGTTTTCTGACATCTTATACTCTTACTGTACCTACCGGTTTTTCCACATAGGCCCAACCTGGAACCTTGCTATCGATCTTGACCGGATCTACATCTTCCATGGCTCGGCAGCCAGAGTGGCTTCATTATCCTCATCGGGCTTGATGCGACTTAATGCAAACACAAGTTCTCGTAGCTGGCCTTCAGTATTTAGTAATCTGACCAAATCAATACGATATTGCTGTAAGGCCGTATCACGCTGACGATACAAGGCCATGGCGTGTTCAACTAAGGTTTCCTGTTCAAGCATTCTTATACCCCCACCTCTTCCGGCCGGGCCTGATGCTCGGGTGCGGTATCATCCCATTTAAACCAGTCGGTCTTCGGATCGTTTTCCACGTAACCATAACGATTCATGACATCGTCCATGGTAATGCCCCGCTCGCTAAACCACTCCACGCTACCCCAGGCCGACAAAGGCTTACGCGGAATCGGTTTTGACTTATCCATGAAGCGATTCACATACGCCCATTGCTTGACCGTCTCCTCATAGTTTCTCAGCTTCATGGGCGACCACAACTCCATACGTCGGCCTTTCGACATCGTTTTGGGTCGCATCTGGCAATCTAATTTAGCGATAAAGTGAAACGCACCGCGACCTGGTGCATTATCGGTGAAGCAACCGACCTCGGAGAAGGGCACCACGAGGTCCGGCCATTTCTTACGACCCGTGAACAAGACATTGCCTGTATCCCGGTCAAACACCACAAACTGATCGATGGCCTTTTTGCGGTAATGGAAAGTCATGATGATGGCATAAGTTAAAAGTATCACTGACACAACTGGGAAAGCATAAAAACTGGTATCAGCACTTCCTTTGCCAAATAACCCCACGAGAGAAACAAATAGTCCTGCTAATCCAAACACATAAAAGTAAAATACGTGCGTGGTATCCACGAAACGCTGATTTTCCAGGCTCATGACAAACAGCCGATGACCGTCGGTAAAGCCGGCGATGTGATCCGGCGGCGGCACATCCTTTTCGTAACGTACCCGGTGCGCCCCCAGCTTGTGCTCCTTATCCAGCGCTGGACCAATGGACACCAGATCCGGCGTAACGGATTTGGTCTGCGAGGACATGGGGAATTTCAAATGCTTGGACATCAAGAAACCTCTCAGGCCTGCTCCGGAGATACGGTCAATTGATCAGTACGGATCGGAGCATTCAAAAGGCCATAGGGTTTATTCGAGTTCA
>JASFOJ010000237.1:0-5594 GCA_050116575.1 Gammaproteobacteria bacterium
ATTCTGTGTAATGATCGAGGTGTAGGCACCCAATCCGACAATGGATACCGGGATATTGTCGTCCCCCAGTTCTTTGGCAACCGTCACGGCATCCTGCACCTTATCCTGCATCTCGCGCAGCAGGAACGGCTGCTTGATGGTATTCACGGCATTAATGTAATGCGGTAAATAAGGTACGAACACCATGTTGTTTTCCAGCACAAAATCATTTGATGCCACATAAGTGCTCTTGACATGCACCGGTTCCAGGAAGCGGCTGATGGCGTTCCACCAACGCAACATTTCCTGCTGTTGCCAGGGATACGCCTCAAAAGACGGGAAATAATAGTCCACCAGGTTTTTTAAAGTTGTCGGATGTACAATAAAACCCACCCGCGCGTCAATGTGCCGTTGTTCATCAGCGACCGGCCAACGCACTGCAAATGCCCTGGGATCGATACGCTCCTGTTCATCAACATCGTAACCCAGTAAATGAGCCACCAGGCAGTATTCATTGTTTCGTTCAATAATAGTCAACACCTCATCGATGGCCTGAATCAATAACTCCATTTCCCCCTCTTCCACTGTGGCGGGAGGTTGAATGCGCAGGATGGATTGGCGTTTTTTACCGGGATTTCCCTTTAGCACCGTGGTCAACGGCGCCAGCAGGCGGATCTTATAGTGCTTTAACAAGTAACTGGCTATCAGTAAAGACAATACGCCCTGTTTTCCGGAGGCGCGAAAAAACGGCGACCGATCCTGCAGCGCGGTAAACTCAACGCCCAGCATCAAACCTTTACCGCGCACATCCTTAATAATACCCGGGTATTTTTCTTTCAACGTAGTGAGCTGTTGCTTGAGGTAATCGCCTTTTTGTTTTACATCGTTCAGTACTTTGCCCGAATCCCGTGTCAGAATATCCAACAGCTTGTTGGCGATCGCCGACGACAGACTGTCTTCAGCAAAAGTAGAGGTATGCAGAATGCCGAAGTCCTGATCATAGATTTCTTTCTTTATTAATGTGGCGCCGATCTTGGCGATACCCCCGCCCAGAGACTTGCTCAGCGTAATGTAGTCCGGCTGGATGTCGTTTAACGGCGTGTCTTTATAGGCGTAAACATTGCCCACGCGCCCGCAACCGGTCTGGATTTCGTCAATAATATAAGGCACCTTGAGTGTGCCGTGCATAGCGGCCAGTTGCGCCAGGGTATCTTCGGCCAGGGGACGTATGCCGCCCTCGCCCAGCACGATTTCAAACATCAAGCCAATAACACGTGTAATGTTAAACGGCCGTAACTCCACGGTGTTGCCGTTGAGAACGGGATAATAAAACGTACTTTGGTTTTCTTCCACCACTTCGGGTATACGCCAGGGATGATCCGGATCAATATAAACAGGCTTGATGGCCGACAGGCCTTCGAAGGCTTCGCGATAGGACTTGTTAAATGTTACTTTCAGGGCCGACATGGTCTTGCCGTGGAAAGAACCTTTAAACGCGATTAACACCGGGTTGTTCTGGAAAGCTTCGAATTGTGCCAGGTTGTATTCATCCAGATCATCGCGAAAATCAATGAGATCATTGTTCTTTCCAGGCAACTCGACTTCAAGTTGCTGGTTTTCCACCTTGTAGTAGAAATCATTCAGGATACGGGTGAGTCTTTCATATTCGCGCCGCACCTTGTCAAAGTGTACTTTGTAGGCATGCTTAATCGCCGCTTCGATACTTTCCGCGCCGCTATTGCTGAAATTGACATAGTAGCCATCAGCGTGACCGGTCAATTCGCTTAACCGCCGGGCCAATAATGCGCTGTCATTGCGCAACGATCCCTGTGCGTTCACAGCAACGTTGTTTTTCAGTGCATTGACCGCTGTGTCAACAATCTCCGGGTGGTTGTGACCTACGATAGTAGAACCGAACCCGCCAATCAGGTCCAGCACGAAGTCGCCGTCATCAGAGCACATATAGTTGCCACTGGCAGCCTGGTAATTCTTGTCAAGCTTCAGCGCCCCGAGTAGTTCCGCCAGCTTCGGTTTGCAGTAATTTTTATAGAGTTCGGTATCAGCCATTCTGTGCCCCCACTGTCTCAATGTTGCCTTCTTTGTAGCGTTGTTGTACCACTTTGCGTCGTTTCTTGCCGCTGGAGGTTTTCTCCACAGTCCCCTTCACGCAAAACATGATGCGGTTGATCATAACGTCCAGGTTTTCATAGACGTGTGTTTGAATTTTGTTGCGATAGTCCCGCAATTCATCGGCGTTGGCATTTTCTTTGACTTCCACCAGTAAATTGATTTGAGCCGTACCGGTTTCCTCATTCTCCAACCCGATCAGACACGACGCCGTCGGCCGCACAAAGGGTAGCTCCTCCACGATGCTTTCAATGTCGTCCGGAATAATGTTACGGCCGCCGGTTACGATCATGTCGTCCTTGCGGGAATAAAAAAACAATTCTCCCTGGTGATAAAATCCCAGGTCACCGGTACGCAACCGGCCGGCCGCTAACTTTTCTTCCGTGATGACGTTATTGTTGTAATAGCCGGGAGTCACACAAGGACTTTCAATATTGATTTCACCCAACATGAGTTCCGGTAGTACCTGGTCCTGTTCATCGCGAATGGTAATGTTATGCAAGCGATCCGGTGTCCCCAGGGCGACCAGTTCGATGGTATTGGAGCCACGATCTTGCACCTCCCGCAGGTGATTGTGCCCGGCAAATTGAAAACGTTTTTGCGTAATGACGTCGGTACGGGTACAGACCGCGCCCAGGGCATTTTCCGCCATGCCGTAACCAATGTGCACGTGTTGTTTTTTGAGATTCAGCGGTTCCAACACCTCATAGCAACGGCGCACAACCAGGGGACTGACTTTTTCTGCACCGATATACAGGTGCAGGGCGGAAAGATCGACGCTTTCGCGTTTGTACAAACGGCGCAACATGGGCAAGGTTGAAGCCAGCACCGAATTGGTGCTGAATGTCATGTCCACACTGTGGTCCGACAATAGCTGGAACCAGCGAGAAGGATTGCGCATGTAATATCCCGGCGGCGCTAGAATATTGCCGCATCCGGTATAAACCGGTGTTAGCACGCCAATAAACAGCCCCATGTCGTGATTGAAAGGCATCCAGGATGCCAGAGATTCTATGGGCCATCCACGGCGCGAACCAATATGGTTGTAAAGAATATTCTGCAGCTGGGCCATCATCATGCCATGGGTCACAATAACGCCTTTCGGATTTCCCGTACTACCGGATGAAAATTGTAGTATCGCGATGTCGTCAGCTTTGGCGTGCCGGTAATTATAGATAGCATCATTTAAGTTGATTGCCGTGATCTCCTGAAAACAACTCAACGGCACCGCGAGCTTTTCCTTGTCGTTATGCCAATAGTTGAAAAATACGTCGCTGCTTTGTTCGCCATAAATGATGAGCTTGAAATCACAAACATCGTCGCAGTAAAGAATATATTGTTCATAACGCGTCTGCTTGCTGCCTTTCGGGCGTAATGGCACTGCAACAGCATTCAGGCGCCAAATAGCTAGCAGCAATCCGACATAATCCGCGCTATTGTTCAGCGACAACCCGACACGGTCGCCCGGGTTAACACCCAATTGATTCAACGCCATCGCGTAACGTGCGGAAAGCGTATTTAGCTCGGATAATCGATGTTCTCCAGTTTCGGCGGGAAATCGCCATGTGGCATTAGTTTGTTGTGAGTTTTTTTCCAGATAGGTAATTATGCTATCCATTCTGACCTCTTTTTTTGCCCTATCACCAAATACATCACACGCGATTGTCGAATGCGTTCCTGGTGTACCACGACCTACGCATGCGTACTGTACAGACAATGATCATGCAACTCTGTGAATTAATACACTTTTAACCTGCGTATTATTTCGTTGTCGTGTGTTGCCATCGCCGTATTGCCACCAGAGACACCGCAATGACATGAGAGGTTTAGCAATTAAGAGTATTTTGAATGGGAATAGCGACTTGGGAGACTGAGGATCGATTTTTTCGTTATCACTGATAGCTAAAACGGGAAATAGTACAAGCATCAACAATTCTTGGTGGGATTATTCTTAGCTAAAAACCAAAAATACCGGGGCGACTACGTCACCCCGGCATTTAACATCCAATCAGCAATAACGACTATTTATAGTGTTTTGAGAAATTCAATCAAGTCCATCTTTTCTTCTTCACTCAAGGTAATGCCGTATTCATGCCCAAAATTGGAATTGCCCGGCAATGTCGTATCCAGTAAAAAGGCCTTGTGCCGATCCTCACTTTCAAAACCCACTTTTTCCGTATCGAAACGCCGGGAACCCACATAAAAAGCGCGTTGCCGTTCGGTTGCGGGCAGCAGTAATTCATAGAGATTTTGCACCGAACCGTTATGCAGGTACGGCGCCGTCGCCCAAACCCCTTCCAGCGGTGTTGCCCGGTAGGCCAGCAAGTTTTTCGGTCGATAAGGCGGCAACCCGGGTGCTTTGACACGATATCCGATGGCAGCGGCAGTTTGCGCGCCGGTCATCGGTGGTTGTATCGTACCTAATGCGTTTTGCGTTGCCATACCCACCAGGACGCTTAATAAAGCAGGTGCAGGCAACTCCGATGCGCCGGTAAAAGGCGGCGGTAGCTGTGAAGCCAGGTGCGCCGTTGAAACGGTCCGCGTGGCAAAGTTTAACGCCATGGCGGGGTCGGTGCCAATCTCGTCCAGCGGGATCATTTTGGTTTCCACAAATTGTGCGCCAAATGCGTTTTCTTCCGCCGGTGTCATAGGATAACTTCCGTTGGCATCGCGCAACGCGTGGCAATAGCTGCAAGCCGGTTCATTACCCCGGAACTCAGTATAAATTGCCCGGCCCCGTTCCGCCTTCTCCCGATCAATATCACCCAGATATTGCTCCGGCCACTTGGGTGCGGTCATTTTAGCCACCAGTTGTTCCAGGTAAATTAAGTTTTTGCCACGGGCTGACGTTTCACCAAAGTGTGTCGGATCCACCAGGTTAACCGAGCCGAAAACACCAAGCACCTCGCCCACATTGCGTCCCAACGGATTGTTTGCCGACCCGTTCCATTGCACCCAGTCATGATGCGGCGTGTTCCATAAACGGGGATAACTGACCGGTGCATTGGCGGGATGTATATTACCGGGATAATGTAAATCATCACCGAAAACTTCATTCATAATGGCGCCGAAGGCATCGAGCCGGGCATAACCGTATTCAATGCCCGTGGTGTCAATATTCCGGGTTACGAAACCGGCCAACTGCGGTTCATAGGCCTCCAATGACTGGTACAGGGATTGGAATTCATTCCAATGGTCAAACCCCAACACCCGAACTGCAAATCGGAAAAACTTTAACCGATCATCCAGTGTAGCCTTGACCGCCTCGTGAAGACTTTTCACAAACCCGTTAAAATCCGCCAGCGTCGGTGCGCCTTCGATACGAATTCTGGTTTCATGAACCACGAGATCATTGGTATGGCAGGCGCTACAGGTCATACCCACCCAATCATCTCCACCATCAACGGGTTCTACTGCAAACCCCACCGGTAAACGATGGTCAACTTCGCCTGCCTGGGCGCCATTGATCTCGTCGTGTTCATACAAGT
>JASFOJ010000238.1:0-5593 GCA_050116575.1 Gammaproteobacteria bacterium
TGCCCGGTTATGTGTCCGGTGACACACCGGCGGGTATCGCCCTGTATTCACCGGACAAGCAAAGCCTGGAAGCGGCCAAAAGTCTTTCCAGGGATTTCCGATACAAGGATGCGCGGGTACCACGCCTCGATATTCACTCACTGTTTATCATGGGCAGCGTCGGCACCGTGGCCCAATCGGAGAAAAGCGATTTTGATATCTGGCTTTGCTATAACCCGCAACTGGATGCCAACCAACTGACCGAACTACAGGTCAAATGTGACTACATCGAAGTATGGGCCGAGAGCATCGGGCTGGAGGTGCATTTCTTTCCCATGAACGCGGACAAATTCCGCGCTGGAGAAGCCCATAAACTCAGCAGTGAAAGCAGCGGCTCAACCCAGCATCACCTGTTACTCGAAGAGTTTTACCGCACCAGTATTCTGCTTGCCGGCCGGTACCCTGTCTGGTGGCTGGTGCCGCCCGAGCAGGAGCAGCATTACGATGAGTTCGTTCATCATTTGCTACATAACCGGTTTGTGGACAGCGACAATGTCATTGACTTTGGTGGTCTATCAAAAGTGCCGGTGGAAGAGTTTTTCGGCGCCGGCTTGTGGCAGGTTTATAAAGGAATTGATTCGCCGTACAAGTCGGTATTGAAAATTTTGTTAATGGAAACCTATGCCAGCAGTTACCCCCATTGTGAATTACTGGCCCAGCAATTCAAACAGAAAGTTTATGACGGCTCCACAGATCTTAACACGCTTGATCCCTACGTTATTTTGCTGCAGCGCCTTGAAGACTATCTTATCAGGCGCGACGAAAAGGATCGACTGGATTTGGTGCGGCGGTGCTTTTATTTCAAGGTCAACGCGCCGCTAAGTGCGTCGTCGCGCGGTAAGGAAGATTGGCAGCGTGCCTGCCTCAAAGAGCTTACCGCCAGCTGGCATTGGAGTAACGATTACATAGAAGAACTGGACAAGCGCGGCGAGTGGAAAATTCATCGCGTGCTCCAGGAACGCAAAGTGCTGGTGGAGCACCTGACCAACAGTTATATGTTTTTGTCAAAGTTTGCCCGTAACAACGCCGGCCTGACCCGTATCAGCCAGAAAGACCTTAATGTGCTTGGACGTAAGCTGTATGCTGCCTTTGAAAAGAAACCCGGCAAGATCGAACTGGTGAACCGCGGGGTATCAGGTAACATCGTCGAGCGTAAGCTGACTTTTCAGCAAACCACGACTCGTGCCGGCAGCGAATCCTGGCAATTGCTCAATGAAACGCCCAACCCGGCTACCAATCAACCCGTTACCACTATCATCAAGCGCGGCAGCAGCGCAGCCGAGCTGCTAACCTGGTGCCACTTCAACCGGCTGGTTAATCCCGGTACTATTTTATCGCTGGACACCAATGTCGGTTCGTTAAAAGTCGAGGAGGTGAAAAATGTACTCGACGCGCTGGAAGAGGTCTTTCCCGAAGGCGAGTTGCCCGAGGTTGGCATCGAAAACCTGGAAAAGCCGCCGTTTGCACTGGGCGCGTGCCTGTTTGTCAATGTGGGCCTGGATCCATTGAAGGGAAATGCCCGGCGTGCCAGTTACTATATTAGCGACGATGTTGATATTCTCAATCTGCCCGGCACATCCGCGAACCTGGTGTTGTCATTCGACCTGGTCATCGTGACCAGTTGGCAGGAAATTTTGACTTACCGCTATT
This sequence comes from Gammaproteobacteria bacterium, assembly GCA_050116575.1. Taxonomy (GTDB): domain Bacteria; phylum Pseudomonadota; class Gammaproteobacteria; order SZUA-152; family SZUA-152; genus JAKEGK01. The sequence continues at coordinate 1,690 of JASFOJ010000238.1, forward strand.
CCGGCATAGAAGGCATGCTGGATTGCGTTTGCCAGTACTTGCGTTGGAACCTCCATGCCGCTTCTCCGGGACAGGGTAATCTCGCGGCGTTTAACTTTACCTTTGACCACGGGCCAACGCTCGTGGGCCGGGTGCAACAATTATTCGGAGACATCAAAAAAGCGTTTTTCAGGAACGGCGAGTTGCAACCGGTGCGCTATATTTTCGAGGCGCAACAATCCTATTTTGTGATCAACCAGGACGGCGACAATTTTTATTACCTGAAGGCGGATACGGAACGGGAATTTTTTAACAAGTTGTCCGAACCCAACCCCGGCGTCAACCGGTTCGTGGTAGACCGCCATTCGTTTCAGGATACGGTACTTTCAGATGTGTTTGAGCAAAACGTCGCGGGCCGGATCCAGCTGTTTTACGAGGTGGTCAGCCACATTGCCAGTATCTACGTGCTCGACGAACAGGGGGCCGCGTTTCATCAGAAGCTGCCTTTTCACGAAGATACGAGCCTGATTAACCAGTACATGGCTTTCTTTGATACGGTGCTCAACCGGCAAAGCATGGCCAACAACGATCCCCACTATGCGGAGATGCTCGAGACAATTGAGTTCTATCGTGTCAGCCGCCAGCCCGACGGACAATGCCAGTTCGAAAGGCAACGCAGCAACTATGATAAAAGCAAGCGCGCCTATTTTCATGTGCAGGTGGTGGGTAGCGTGATCGACCAGAAAACGGTTTTTACCATGTACACCGAAGACCGCGAGTACTCCTCAATGGACCACGGCATCAACCTGTTCCGTGAAGTGGCCAAATACGTGTTGGGACGGCGGCCCAGTGGCGAACGATATCCGATCTATATTACCGACCTTGACCTTGCGCCGGCGTTGCTCGGCGAGCGGGCATCCAGCCAGTTCCAGATCATTGAATACCTTAACTACAAAAAACGTATCGAAGAAAAACTCAACTACGAACTGGAAAACTGTTAGCCGATTTAACGGTGCTAGCTTTTGATGCCAGTCACTCGCTGCAACCAACGGCTGATATCAGCAATCTCTTCCCCGCATACCGAATGCTCCATGGGGTATTCGTGCCAATCAATGTGATAACCCAGTGATTCCAGACGCTGGCGGGACTCGGTGCCCGCCGCCAGGGGCACGATGGGATCATCGGCACCATGGGCCATAAAGATGGGGCATTGCGCCGGCGCATCGGTGGGTTCCACCGGCATCTCCTCGGCCAGTGGCAAATACCCCGACAACGCCATAACGCCCGCGAAGCGAATTCCCGAGCGCAAACCCAGGTGCAGCGCCAGCGCGGCGCCCTGGGAAAAGCCGGCGAGAACAATGTTCTGTGTGCCGATGCCCTGCTGTTGCTGGTCATCGACAAGTTCCATAATTTGTTGTGCAGACTGGACAATGCCGTCTTTGTCCTGGCGGGCGCGTAAATCCATGGCGACAATATCGTACCAGGCGCGCATGACATAGCCCCCGTTAATGGTGACAGGTTGCATGGGCGCATGAGGAAAAATAAACCGGATGGCCGGTGCCGGCGGCAGGTTCAATTGCGGAACCACCGGCGCGAAATCATGGCCGTCGGCGCCCAGGCCGTGCAGCCAGATCACGCAGTACTGCGGCGCTGTGCCGGTTTGCGTTTGTTCGTATTCCAACATAGCGTTATCCCCGGAATTATTGTCGTTTTGGCCGCGTGCGAATGGGCGGCACAGCACAGTTTACCCCGGCCGGGCATACCGGTGTCAAAAACGCAGCGAGTGAAAACCGGCCATGGCAAAATTCCCCCCGTCATTGCGTAAATGAAAAACGATAATCCAGTATCAATTGGTGAAAATGCGTGTTTCCCATTAATGCTGGGCGTGTTTGAGGATGTCACCCTTGGCGAAACACTCAGTTACACCGTAAAAATGCGTAAAATACATGATTTGCAGGGTAAACCGCGTCTTTGCCGAGTGATTTTGCAACCACGGGGTTCAGCAAACCCCTGTTATTGTTGCTACAATGGCGCGATGATGAGCGCCGGTGGTGTGCGGTGGCATTTACAAAACCTAATACCGAGCAATCCGGGCCGATGGGAACACAATAGAACACAACAGAGAGTTATTACCCCAATGAAAACAGGCTATAGTATTGCCGCCATTTTGCTGATCCTGATACTGGCAGTGTCCGGCTGCGGCGCCAAAGGAGACTTATATTTGCCGGAAGACGCCGCTCATAAGCAGCAACCGGAACAGGACAAGGAAAAGAAAAAGGAAAAACAGCCGTCGCCGCCAGCAACGGAACCTTTGTCAACAGAGTCTTCGACGATACAACCCTTGTCAACAGAACCGACTGATACCCAATAACGAAAATTTTATGGATTATTTCAATTATAAAAACGATATTTTGTTTGCAGAAGATGTCGATGTACGCGACATCGCGCAAGCGGTGGGTACGCCCTGTTACGTGTATTCCCGCGCCACGCTGGAACGCCACTGGCAAGCTTTCAACGATGTGTTCGAGGGCCACGACCACCTGGTGTGTTATGCCGTCAAGGCCAACTCGTCACTGGCGGTGTTAAACGTACTCGCCAGGGTGGGTTCCGGCTTTGACATTGTTTCAGTGGGCGAGTTGGAGCGGGTGCTCAAAGCCGGCGGTGATCCCGGCAAAGTGGTTTTTTCCGGCGTTGGCAAAACCGCCGATGAAATGCGCCGTGCACTGGAAGTGGGCATTTACTGCTTCAACGTGGAATCCGCGGCGGAACTTGACCGTCTCAACGAGGTTGCGGGGCAAGCCGGGCAGAGAGCACCGGTGTCCATTCGCGTCAATCCCGACGTGGATGCCAAAACCCACCCCTACATTTCCACCGGCCTGAAGCAAAATAAATTTGGGATCGACATCGCCGATGCCCCGGCGATTTATGAACACGCGGCGCAGCTGCCCCATCTCGATATCATTGGGGTGGATTGTCATATCGGCTCTCAATTGAGCGAGGTGGCGCCATTCGTGGATTCCCTGCAGCGGGTATTGGTGCTCATTGACGATCTGCATGCCCGGGGTATCGATTTTCACCACATTGACGTGGGCGGCGGACTGGGGATTACCTATCATGACGAGGCGCCTCCCAGCCCCCGGGAATACGCCAGCGCCATCCTTGATAAACTCAAGGGCCGGGGCCTGAAAATCATCCTGGAACCGGGCCGGGCCATTGCCGGGAATGCGGGTATTTTGCTAACCCAGGTCCAGTACCTCAAGCCGGGAACTGATAAAAATTTCGCCATCGTGGACGCGGCCATGAACGACCTGTTGCGCCCGGCGCTTTACCAGGCCTGGCAGGAAATTATACCGGTTCAGCCACACACCGGCGGCAAGGCCCTGAACTACGACGTGGTGGGGCCGGTCTGTGAGACCGGTGATTTTCTTGGCAAGGACAGGGAATTAACAATCGAACCCGCTGATTTACTTGCAGTTCGCTCAGCGGGGGCCTATGGTTTTACCATGAGCTCCAATTACAATTCCCGGCCCCGGGCCGCGGAGGTCATGGTTGATGGTGCTCATTATCATGTGATCCGCGAACGTGAAACGATAGCGGACCTGATGCGGGGCGAGACACTGTTACCCGGTTAACTTTCAACAAATGCAGGCGACGGCAATGGAACGACAACCAGAACCTGACTTGATGAACGAAGCGGAACAGGCAAGAGCCTACGCCGACGCGGATTTTGAACAGCCGCACGAGTACTTTATCGAGCTGTTCAAGCAGACCTTTGCTGATCCGGTTGCCGGTGATGTGCTTGACCTGGGCTGCGGTCCCGCCGACGTTACCATTCGGTTCGCCAAACATTTTCCCGAAAGCCGTATCCTGGCGGTGGACGGCGCCGAAGCCATGCTTGAACACGGCAAACACGCTGTCGAAATGG
>JASFOJ010000239.1:0-5374 GCA_050116575.1 Gammaproteobacteria bacterium
CGCAATATTACCTGGGTCAGAACAGCAACCGGGTAATACCGCCGGAAGTCATTATCAATCACGAGTTACCTGACCAGGATGTGCTGCAAAACGTATTGAGTGAACGCGCCGAGCGTCACATAAATATTACCGGTCGGGTGCGGGGCGACCGCGCCCGCTGGATCAACATGGCGGAGACCAACGCCAAAACGGCGCTTATTAATCAACTGGCCACCAGGGCCAGTCTGTTACAACGTTTCGAAGCGCTGCAGGATGCATTGGAACTGGACACCATGCCGCAACGGCTGGAATGCTTTGATATCAGCCACACCATGGGTGAGGCTACGGTGGCATCCTGCGTGGTGATGGACACTCAGGGTGCGGTGAAAAACGATTACCGGCGGTTTAATATCGAAGGTATTACACCCGGTGACGACTACGCCGCCATGCAACAGGCATTGACCCGCCGCTATACGCGCCTGAAAAAAGGCGAGGGTAAAATGCCCGATGTGTTGTTGATTGATGGTGGTAAAGGGCAGGTATCCGAAGCGCTATCCGTACTGGAAGAACTACAGGTCACTGACGTATTGGTGGTCGGGATTGCCAAGGGACCGGAGCGCAAGCCGGGACTGGAAACCTTGTTTATCGGCGTCATCGACAAGGAAGTAACGATGCCCAGCGATTCGCCGGCCCTGCATTTGATACAGCAAATTCGTGACGAAGCCCATCGTTTTGCCATTACCGGTCACAAACAACGGCGCTCCAAAGCCCGCAAGACGTCGGTGCTGGAAGGCATCGAAGGCCTGGGTCCCAAGCGCCGCCAGGCGCTGTTAAGACAATTTGGGGGCTTGCAAGGTGTGCAACGGGCCGGCGTGGAAGACCTGGCCAAGGTGAACGGTATCAGCCGGTCACTGGCGCAAAAGATCTACGATCATTTTCATGCGGACCATTGACACGCCAGTGGTTTATCTCTGCAACGCTGTATCGCCAGCAGGGCTGGCTCCTACGCCACAATCCACCGCGGTGAGTGTTTGTGTGTAGGAGCCTACTTGCAGGCGATAATGTCGTATTGCTTATCGACTACTGATGGCAAAAAAAAGCGGCTGTCCCGTAGGATCAACCGCCAATAATACGCCTGTCACGTATGTTGCGTTATTCTGCCTTAGTTCATGCCGGTTCGATGGACAGGCGGGAGGGAAGTACGATGTCGTTATCCTGCTGCTTGAGATTCTCCATGAACAGCGCTTGTTGCACTTCGTCAGCCCATATTTTATCGAGATGGTCCGTCATATTGTCATACTCATCACCAAAATAATGATGGGCCGCGCTGAGATCAAACGACTTTGGTACGGATACTTTAGTATGCCCCATACGCTCCATACGATAGTAAAAAGGGGCTTCCGCGCCACCGGGATTACGGGTTTCCTGGGCCAGACGGATGAACCAGGAATCGACATTTTCCGTGTTCAGCAGGTCTGCCAGGGCGACGGGTAAGTGGTGGTACGGCCGGATGTGGCCCGGTGCCGATAAATGGTTACGAATAGCGTTATCCAGTTTCGGCCAGAAGTACTGTAATAACATTGCCTGGGTGAGTCGAATGGTCTGTGCACCCTTTACTAGATCCCGGTCATTACAGAATTCGAGCGCCGATTCGTCGGCCAGCAACTCGTCGCGTTGTGTCATATAGACGGCGAATCGGCGGTAAGCAGACGCATAAGGCGCGAAGAAACAGTAGTGGAGCAGGTCGGTCACCCCGTTTCGTTGCTTCAAGGACTCTGCGTACAACGTCCAGGTGCGCCGCATGAAGCTCGACCAGTTGACTACCAAGTTACGGCGTTTGGCGTACTGCAACAGCCGTCGTGATAACGCCGCATCAAAATGATCCGGTGTCAACGTTTGCAGCAGCGGGTAGCCGATGGCTAAAACATTCTTTGACCATATCGGTAGACCAAAGCGGGGCACCTTGATCACATTCAGCTCGTGCCGCCGGGTTAATACCACCTGATGAATAGTGGGAACCCGGTGTTCCTGTTTCAGTTGTTGAAGTTTTTGCAACAACTGGTCAGCATTGCTTTTATCGAGGGCGATGCCTTCGGGCTCAACAAATTTCAAATCAAACAGTTTGTAACTGACCAGGAACAAAAACAGTGAAATACTGAAAAACGCCAGCATCAATAGCAAAGTGTTGCTGGTGAAGGGATTGGTTAGCATTTCGAAGGCATTAAACATGGACAGGCCAAACAGGGCAGGGAGCATTAAAATATAGGCAAATCCCAATAACGCCATGCCGCCTGTCATTACCGTATAGAGTCCGGGAAACTTTTGCGAAAGATAATACAGACTCAGCTTTTTCGCCGGTTGTTTGTGGGACGGCTTTTTCAGGTATTCGTTGATCGATGGCCCTTGTTGCTGGGACAGGACGATGGTTTGTTCAGTGCTATTGCTGGCGAAATGGTCGTGGTTGGCAAACGCCTCCGGAGTTTGGGTAACAGTTGCTTGCGCAGTCCGCGTTAAATCGTTGCCGGCGTAATCGTGCTCAGTGGGCGTGGTATTTGACGTGGCGCATTCCTGCAGTGAAAAGTCGATAGACTCTTCACTCGCTTCGCAAAACCCATCCAGCAACTCGGCGGATTCCATTTGCGGGGCCGCGTTGTCTAAAGGCAGGGAATCCAGTTCGTTAAGTGCCTGGTCAAACTCATTAATTTCGTCAAGTGTCTGGGTATCCTGCGGCTCACCGGTTTGGGCAAAGTTTACGTCCGCAATAAAGGGTTGTGCCGCGGGTTCCTGGGCGGCGAATACCGGTCGATCAACCGCTTCTCCGGCAGATTCAGTAGAAGATAACGGTAAAGAATCAAGTTCTTCAAATGCCGTATCCACATCCAGGATGTCCGCGTTGTCCTGTGCCTCCAGAGTCAGTTCGGAGGCGGAATAGGGATTCTGGTTCTCCTCTGGCAAGGATAAGGGTTGCGCTAATTGGTCGTCCACCAATGACAGCGGTTCTTTTTCGCTGGTTTGTAGGTGACTGGTCACCGGGTTATCAAGATCACCGGTATCAGCGGGGCTGGTTACGTGGGCAGTCGGAAAAGTGGAGGCAACGGATTTTTTTCGTAACAATAGTGGTATGTCCGATGGTACATCCGTGGATGCCGACAGGGTATTGATTTGTTCTAATTCATTGAGTAGCCGGGCCTCGTTGAGCAGCGAAGAAGGTTTTGTGTCCTTCTCATCAAAGGTAATATCGGCAACATAGGGTTGTGAAGAGGGATTGTCGTCGGCGAACAGCGTCGGCGGAACAGCGTGACTGTGATCGTCAATCGGGTTTTCGTCTATGGGGATCTCTATTGAATCGACGGCTTCTATTAAATCATCAAAATTGTCGACATCAAACGCTTCATTACTGCTCATACTACGGTACCTATTACTTCCTGCTACTACCTTTTACTATGTTGCTACGTTTACTGCGTTGTCTCTCAAGACCTATATCGGCCGCGGACTTAATCAGTAAATCAGAAAAAAACTAGGTTTACAATTAACTTATTGTTATATAAAAGTCCCCTGAGCTGATTTGTAAGTAGGTATCGTTTTTAATTCAAAGTAATTGGTCAACACAGGTCGATAACTTATTGAATAATATAGCAATATTGATCACAGTCCGAAGGTGGTCACAATTTAAGGTAAAAAGCGGAATATGAGGTCGTAGGTCTTGCGGCTGGCGGCACAGGTACTATCGCAGTGTTGTGCGTCGGATCGGCGGTTTCCTGTCCTGGGTTAAAGAATCCCTTTCTGGTGACCTGGTGAAGGTTACCGCACCGGTTCTCCGGTAAATCTGGTTGTTGATTATTGCAATGAATTCAGGATTCTTTTTCAATGTTCGGACAAATTGCATTACTATAGCGCGATGTCGACCAACATACCCAACATACTGACTTTTTTGCGAATCATTGCGATCCCGGTTTTTATCGTGATCTTTTACCTTCCCTGGTCCGGCGCCCATTTCTGGGCGACGTTTACCTTTTGCGCCGCCGCCATTACTGACTGGCTGGACGGCTATCTGGCCCGTAAACTGGACCAGAGCTCGGCGTTTGGGGCGTTTTTAGACCCCGTGGCTGACAAATTAATGGTGGTCATGGCGCTCATCCTCATTATCGAGCGCAATCCCACGCCGTTTCCGGATATCGCGCTGACATTGGCCTGCGGCATCATTATTGGCCGGGAAATCGTCATTTCGGCGCTGCGGGAATGGATGGCGGAAATCGGCGAACGGGCCCAGGTAGCGGTCTCGATAATTGGGAAAATCAAGACTCTCGTACAAATGTTCGCGATCCCGTTTCTGGTCTATAAATACGACATTGGTGATTTTCCCACGGCGGCAGTGGGTTTCGTGCTTATCTGGATCGCAGCGGCGCTGACCATCTGGTCTATGCTCATATACCTCAAGGACGCCTGGCCAATTCTCAAAAACAGTGATAATGCGAAGGAAAAAAAGTGATCGTTTTGTTGCCAAATCATGAAGTTACCGGCCGGGCACCGGAATTCGCTAATTGTATGATTTTATTAAATATGGCTTGACAGCCAAGTGCTCAGCGGTAAAATACCACGGCTTGAAAGGCAATGCGGGAATAGCTCAGTTGGTAGAGCACAACCTTGCCAAGGTTGGGGTCGCGAGTTCGAGTCTCGTTTCCCGCTCCATTCGTTTTCTCCATGCTTGCTCTATAAGGCATAAAAATCATTCTAACAACCAATGACTATGGAGATTCCGGCCCAACAACGTACTGAATGAAACGGCTGAGTGGCAGAGTGGTTATGCAGCGGCCTGCAAAGCCGTGGACCTCGGTTCGACTCCGGGCTCAGCCTCCACTTTTCTTATCTGGTAAATCTTCACAACCAATCCTGCCCAGGTGGTGAAATTGGTAGACACAAGGGACTTAAAATCCCTCGGGGCTTAACCCCCGTGCCGGTTCGACTCCGGCCCTGGGCACCATCCAACGTTTCAGTTTTCTCATCGTTACAGCGCATAATCGCGTTAGTAGCAACGAACCGGCACGTCCGTGCCGGCTGACGCTGGCCATCCGTGGCCTGTGCCCCTTTGGGCGCGCTCGCGCGCATCCAATTTTGATCCCGACAAAATTGTCGACTCCCGCCATGGGGGGCAACTAATGTTTCAGGTTTTTTCCTTTACAACACATGGCAGCTCGCAATTTTAGTCTAGTTGGAATGTTCGGCTTATACAACTGGACCAACAATGACTCAGCGAGTCTAGGAAGATGAAATTATCAAAATATTGAAAGAAGCTGAGCAAGTGGGCAACGACCGGGAAATGATCCGCAACCACAACGTTTCAGAATAGAGGTTTTTTTCGGCGGCGCTAGAAGTATGGGTAAAGGGAAAACTGGGA
>JASFOJ010000240.1:0-5328 GCA_050116575.1 Gammaproteobacteria bacterium
GATACTTGATAACAGCCACCGGAATTTGAGATGACGTACCAAAATGATGTCGTCTGCGCCTAACGAGTAGTCATTGAACCGTTGAGTTGTCAAAACAGCCCAGTTAAACTTGATTAAGGGTTTGGCCGCGGCGGTTTAAGGTTTTGATCTGACGGTATTTTAGTGCACTTAATGCCTCTTACATCATGGAGTATTACAGATGGCGAAGCTAAAGGTTAACGGTACATTAATAGAAGTCGATGCTGAAGGTTCTACCCCTCTGCTTTGGGTGCTGCGTGAGCAATTGGGGCTGACTGGCACCAAATATGGTTGCGGTATCGGCCTGTGTGGTTCCTGCACAGTACATGTGGACGGCGAGGCTGTGCGCTCGTGCATTATGCCGCTTTCCTCCGTGGATGCATCGGCGGAAATCGTCACCATCGAAGGGCTGTCTTCGGATAACAGTCATCCCGTCCAGCAGGCCTGGAAAGAACTGGATGTGCCACAATGTGGCTATTGCCAGTCCGGTATAATAATGAGTGTCGCATCGCTGCTGAGTACCAACCCGGATCCCAGCGATGCAGACATCGATGCCAACATTACCAACATTTGCCGCTGCGGGACCTTCAACCGGGTGCGGCGAGGTATTCATCTGGCGGCCGATATCAACAAGCGCGGGAGGTCATGACGATGAAAGAACGGATCAACATTTCGCGCCGTGAATTTCTCATCCAATCTACCAAAGTCGGTGTTGGCATCGGTGCCGGACTTTCTATTGGATTTTATTTACCCGGTTGCAGTGAAAAATCCCCGGATACCAGCGAAGGGGAAGGGCCAGCGGCGACGCCTTCAACCAAACCGGAAACCGCAACTGAAACCCCTGAGGTTAATGCCTGGGTGGTGATCAAGCCTGATGATACTGTTGTGGTTCGCATTGCGCGATCTGAAATGGGGCAGGGTACTTTGACCGGACTGGCACAACTGGTGGCCGAAGAACTGGAATGCGACTGGTCCAAAGTTACCACCGAATATCCAACGCCCGGTGAGAATCTTGCGCGTGACAGAATATGGGGCAGTTTCTCCACCGGTGGCAGCCAGGGGATTCGCAAGAGTGAGTTGTACGTGCGCAAGGGTGGAGCCGCTGCACGGCACATGTTGATCCAGGCGGCGGCAGAGGAATGGGGCGTGCCGATGACGGAGTGCCAGGCAACCAATAGCGTCATTACCCACGAGCCCAGTGGACGCACCACTACCTACGGTAAAGTTGCCACGGCGGCTGCGGACTTATTTCCGCCTCAGCACGTGGAACTTAAAGACCCGAAAGAATGGAAACTCATCGGCAAGCCGGTTAAACGCCTGGACACCGATGACAAACTGAACGGCAAACAGGTATTTGGCGCGGATTTGACATTACCCGGTATGCTCAATGCAGCCATCAAAGCCTGCCCGGTGTTTGGTGGCAAAGTCAAATCCTTCGATGCGGATAAGGTCACCAACCTGCCGGGGGTTCATAGTGTGGTACCGGTTGAAGACTACGCGGTCGCGGTTGTCGCCGATACCTGGTGGCAGGCCAAGACAGCGCTGGACAAGTTACCCATAACCTGGGACGACGGACCCAACGCCGATCTCACCAGCGCATCCATCGAGAAAATGCTCGATGAAGGGCTGACATCCGATGACAATGTATTCGTCGGCAACGAAAACGGTGATGTTAACCAGGTATTGAAAGGTGCTGCAAAGAAAATAGAAGCCACATATTTTTATCCATACCAGAACCATGCCACCATGGAACCCATGAATGCCACGGCGCGCTGGTCGAAACAGCGTTGTGAAGTCTGGTGCCCGACGCAAAACGGCGAGGCTGCACTGGAGGCAACCGCCGAGGCAGCCGGATTGCCGATCGAAAAATGTGATGTCTATAAAATTAACCTGGGCGGAGGTTTTGGCCGGCGCGGCGCATTTCATGATTTCGTCAAACAGGCCGTAGCTATTGCCAAACAGATGCCTGACACGCCGGTTAAACTGCTGTGGACCCGTGAAGAAGATATGACGCACGGTCATTATCATCCGGTCACCAAGTGCAAACTGGTGGGCGGCCTGGATGACAACGGTGATTTGACCGGGTTGCATGTCCGTATCTCGGGACAATCCATCATGGCCGCGGTAAGACCCAAAGCGCTGCAGAACGGTGCCGATATGATTACCTTTCAAGGCTTTCATAAAGAGGGCGATCATGCCATCAGTTACACCGTGCCCAATTTACTGGTGGATCACGCCATGCGCAATCCCCCGGTACCGCCTGGTTTCTGGCGTGGCGTCAACATCAACCAAAACGCCATCTATATGGAATGCTTCATTGACGAACTGGCGCATGCGGCGGGCAAAGACCCGCTGGAATTTCGCCGCAAAATGATGGCCGATCATCCCAAGAGTCTGGCGGTACTTAATGCCGTCGCTGAAAAGGCAGAGTGGGGTAAACCTGCGCCGGAAGGTGTGCACCGCGGCCTGGCGGTAGTGAAAACCTTTGGCAGTTATGTGGCTGCCTGTGCCGAAGTGTCCGTGGACAACGATGGTAAACTCACTATCCATCGTATTGTAGGTGCCACTGACCCGGGTTATGCGGTCAATCCACAGCAAATTGAACACCAGATCGAAGGATCCTTCGTATTTGGTCTTTCAGCGCTTTTATACGGCGAGTGCACCATCGAAAACGGCCGCGTGGAACAGACGAATTTTCACAATTATCCGTCGATGCTGATCAAGGAAATGCCCAAGGTAGATAAGATCGTGATGCCGTCGGGAGGATTTTGGGGGGGTATTGGCGAACCGACTATCGCCGTCGCGGCGCCTGCCGTGCTTAACGCCATCTTTGCCGCCACCGGCAAGCGTATCCGTGAATTTCCATTAAAGCACGCTGATTTGCGCGCCGTTTGATATTAGTATATATATTCGTAACCATCTTCTGGATTATACAAGTTTAACAATAAAAAGATCACCATTCATGGTGATCGCGACGGAGGTTGTTGGCGTCCACTGCTTGTAATCGAAATGCTTGCCATGATCCTTTTGTTTGTCAGGAGTGGCTGGCAGCTGTTGCACGCCCGATGGATCGCCGCGGCGAAATTGTCATGGATTCCCTGTTCTTCGATATTCTCGGCGCGTTAATCGGGTTTGTAGTAGTACTGCTGCTGCTCAGCATCATTGTGACAGCGCTGGTGCAAATGACACAGGCGCTGTTGCGCTTGCGAGGAAGAAACCTGGTGATTGGGCTGACCAGCGTGTTGGCAGCGGAAGAGGATTTGTTCCCGTCGTATAGCGCGGCGAAAAACAAAGCGCGCGAGATTCTTTACCACAAAGAAGCGCCCACATTACGCGGCGGCATCGTTAATCCTCAAAGTATCATTGCTCCCCGGACCGTCGGTAAATGGCTCGGTCCACAGATTTCCTGGCTTAGACCGGAAGATCTGGAGGACATTTTAAAAAACAGCGCAATAACCGATGACGAGCAAATTCGGCAACGAATCGTTACTCGTTTCAATAAAGTACAGGAGCTATTATGCAAGCGTTTTCTGCGCACCATTCGAGTGTGGACTATTCTTTGGGCATTGCCGGTAGCTTTTTATTTTCAGGTCAGTACTCCGGCATTGCTCGGTGATTTCCTTACCGTTCCGGGCTTACAGGAAGCCGCATTAAATCTGGTGCCCGCAGTGCAGAGCGACTCGCGGATAAACCGAAACCCGCAAACCGAATTCAAGGATAATTCTGACCAAGCCTTGGATATACTTTCACAGGCTTATCCACAACACCGGAACGCACTCCAAAAATTCAAGGGTACGGGCCAAAGCAAAGAAGACATTATTCATGGGCTATCGCTAGCTCTGCAAAAAGTACCCGAGAGACAGAAGTTGGTTGCTGAGTACAAAAAACTACTAGATATATATTTTCGTGCCGAGCTGGAAGCCGCGTTAAAAAACGCGGGGACGGCATCTCAAAAACTGACTTTGTTAAACATCGAACCCTGGCGAGAACATTGGGATTATTATGTTCGTGATCACCAACTGCGCTGGAACCATTGGGTAGGCGTGTTGATGACGTCGATGCTGTTGAGCTTTGGTGCGCCGTTTTGGTTTAATATGTTGCGCGAGATAATGAACTTACGGGATACACTGACGCCATCCGGCGATAACCATGAGCAACCCGACACCGAAAATTCATCTAAGACGAAAAAATCATCCAAGTAACGCGGAAATGGGACTTAAAGATTTGTGCTAGGTTCCCGCATTGCAGGAGCTACCTAAAAATCATTGATGTGGTGTTATTATTTGATTTTATAGCTAGCCGAATTTGGCACTCAATTCTCTATATTGATGCACATAAAGAGTTGTCAATCCGACATAAAATGTATTGACCACAATACGTGGTTGTCTTGCCTACGTTTATTGTTGGTTATTTTTGCGGTCGGATGGCTAGTCCCACTGCAAGCTGCGCCAACATTTCCGGAACTCAGCGGACGTGTCGTTGATTTAGCTGGCCTGTTGTCATCCAACGCAAAACGACGCCTGACAAAAGAGCTTGAAAAACATGAACAGGCCACATCAAACCAGGTGGTTATTGTTACCGTAAATTCCCTGCAGGGTTACACGATTGAAGATTATGGTTACCAACTCGGCCGGCATTGGGGAATAGGCCAGGAAAAGCGCAACAATGGTGTATTGCTCATTGTGGCGCCAAACGAAAGGAAAGTGCGTATCGAAGTGGGTTATGGGTTGGAAGGAACGCTTACTGATGCATTAAGCCACAATATTATCCAAACCAGGATCTTGCCGTATTTTCGTAAGAACCAGTACGAAAAAGGTATTGAATACGGCACGGCAGCTATTTTGTCCGCCGTACAAGGCACCTATAAACCGTCAAAAACACGAAGAGCGGGCCCAATATCCGGCAACCTCGGCCTGGTTATCTTTATTTTTATGATAGGTATTATCGCGGGCGAGTTTATCGCTATGTCGATGCGCCGGATTGTCTCGGCTGTTGCCGTTTGGGCGGGCGTTACGATCGCCGCGGGTATTGTCGCAGGATCGTTTGTACTGGGCTTTCTTGCCGGCATGATCGGATTCATTTTTCATCTGTTTATCGGCGCCGCGGGAACCGGGGGAGGTGGATTCGGTGGTGGTTATTATGGTGGAGGCTACCGGACCTACGGTGGGAGTTTCGGTGGTGGTTGGTCGTCCGGCGGCGGTGGTTTTTCCGGTGGTGGCGGTTCCTTTGGGGGCGGCGGCGCCTCAGGGGGTTGGTAGGCATGTTCCTTACAGACCAGGAAAAACAAAACATCAGTGACGCTATCCGCAC
>JASFOJ010000241.1:0-5306 GCA_050116575.1 Gammaproteobacteria bacterium
CTCTTCCGCAAATACGGGGGGGGGTTGAATCAGGATTTCACCTGCGGTTAAATCCCGAAATACTCCCTATACGAAATTCGAAATGTCTATGATTACGAGATGCAACGAATCTTATTCGACAATTTTACGCATTAACGGGGTTGATAACACCTTCCCTGCCGTGGAAGACCTAAAAGCATTTAGAAGGGACGTGCATCATGAAAACCTACGATCAACTTATTGAACAATGCCTTGAATCCGTCGAGGAAATTTTCCCCTGGGACCTGGAAGAAGAAATCAATGCCGGCAATAAGCCGCTTGTCCTTGATATCCGGGAACCGGAGGAATACAACGCCATGCGCATCAAGGATTCCATGAATGTACCGCGCGGTATACTGGAACAATCCTGCGAATGGGATTACGAAGAAACCGTGCCTGAATTGGTACAGGCACGGGACAAACCTATCGTCGTCGTTTGCCGCTCCGGCAATCGCAGTGTGCTTGCTGCTTATACCATGCAACAGATGGGCTACGAAAATGTCCGGTCGTTGAAAACCGGTTTGAAAGGCTGGAACGACTACGAACAACCGTTGGTGGACAACAATAACCAGGACGTTGATATTGATGACGCCGACGAGTACTTTACCAGCAAAGTTCGCCCGGAACAGATGCGGCCCAAATAGGCCGGCACAATACCTGAAACACGGCGCTGAAAATACGTTCCCAATCGTTCCACGGCGCAAATATCATCGAGGCTCAACTGGCACCAAATCCTCGTGCATGGGAAAACGCACAAAATACGCGAAGCAGATCATGAACATGCAAAAAAATAGTGGCGCGGTAATCAACGCCACTATTTTGTATTTTCAATTTTCATTCGCAAACTGAAATCACAAACCAGAATCACGAACCGGCTTAACGGTTATAGCCAGCCCTTCTAACCGCGAGAGCCTCTTGCAACGCCGTGCCGGTGATCACGCATCAGCTCTTTTTAAGCTGCTTGCTCATTAACACCATAAACCGCATCGCCTCCTGAGTGTCGGGATCCGTCACCAGTTGCCACAAACCGCCGAAACCACCCTTGGCACGTGGTAGTGACTCTGCCTCGGTCTTGGCCGCCGATGCCGCGCTTAGCGCATTCACCATGGATTCCTGCACCTCGTCTTTTCCTAACAGCTCGATAAGACGCTGGAAGCCTTCGTTGCGTGCCAATTTGTCCACCAGGCAGGCCAGTTCGGTTATAACCAGCGCAAGGCGGTTAACGATATCATCGGACAGCGAATCTTCCACCGAACCGAACAGGCGGGCAAAGCCCACCAGCCGTTCCAGATCTCCGTTTTCCACCAATTGGGCAATCGTCGGTAACGCCCGGTCAATACCGCTGCGGTTAAAGCGATCGAGAAGGTCAAGCGTCTGGCTCGCATTGGCGGCAAGACGACTGACCATGTCATCCGTCAATGCATCCTGGGCACTGGCGGCCAGCCTTTCCAGTTCGACGCTGACAGATTCTTGCTTTGCTGTTGGCATATCCATCTCTCCTCTCCTTTAAAGCAGACCGCGTGCACTGGCCCAATAAAGCTGATTGTACGCCATCTTAAACCAGTGAATGCTCTTGGTTGGGGTCTTGGGATCGGGTGGATTGTTATAGTTGAACATGGCATAGGTAGCCCGGTCCTTGCCGGCTTCAATAAAACAGAACACCTTGCCGTCGTAGTCACGCACCGGTGAACCAATTTTGACAATGGAGGCGATGTTCTCCGCCAATGCCTCGGCTTCGAAATGCGCGGTGGAACCGGCTTTGCTGATGGGGATATTGGTTGTATCGCCGATCGCAAAGGCGTTGTCATGACCTTCAATATTGAGACGGTTACGATCCACCGGAATCCAGCCGCCGGCACCGAGCTTGTTATTTTCCACAACCTCCATGCCTTTATGGGCCGGTACAGCGACCAACAGATCATATTCGGCTTCGCTGCCTTCCTCGCTCTTTACTACCTTGTTGGCGCCATCCACTTCCTTAATATTAAACAGGGTTTCAGAGGTAACGCCGAGCTGTTCAAATTCTCCTTTCATCCAGTCACTGACCGGTTCCAGGCTGTGCAGACGGCCGATGGGATAGGTGTAATGAAAGGACACCTTGTCGCTCATACCACGGTCCTTGAAAAAGTCGTACAACGTAAAAGTCAACTCAGGTGGAATCATGGGACATTTGTGCGGGACGCCCACCGCAATCACGATGCGCCCGCCTTCGAAATTACTGATAGTTTTGTAAAAGTTAAGTGCAGCTTCTTCGGTATAGACATTGATAGAATTTTCCGCCAGCCCCGGTATGTTTTCCGGTACCGCCCGCGAGCCGGTTGCAATGACGACCAGATCATAGTCAATGACCTTGCCGCTTTTGGTTTTGACCTTGTTGTCGTCGAGATTAAATTCCTCGACGGGATCAACATAAAATTCAATGCCCGGTTCCAGCAGGCTGGCCTGATCCCGATACAACTCATCCACCGCCATGCGGCCCAGGGCCACATACAACAATCCCGGCTGGTACATATGGCGTTCGGAAGCCGACAACATGGTGATCTTAGCTTTGCCGGATTTAACTTCATCTTTGAGACGCCTGGCCAGATTATTGGCGAGAATCGTACCACCCATACCTCCACCGACAATCAGAATCTTCATCATCCTCTCCTTACTTTTAATTTTTTAGGGTTGTTGCTACTACGGGTCAATCGTTACTTGGTTTTGCGTACCACAATATGCCAGACGCCGTCTTCCTCGTTGCTGGATACCATTTCGTGCCCCACCTTATTGATCCATTCGGGTATATCACTGGCAGAACCCTTGTCCGAGGAAAGCACTTCCAGCTCATCACCGACATCGACGAGTTTGATAGCTGCGATAAGTTCCATTAATGGTCCGGGGCAAAAGGTACCGCGGGCATCTATTACTTTTTTTTCTCCCATCATTATACTCCGCGTTAAAAGGTCCAAACTTGACTATCAGCTGCATCATCCAGAAACTTCGTTAATCCCAAGGGTTCAGACAGATAAGATTCAAGATCGCCTGGCTGAACGCCAAGCACGTCCACTGCCATGGAACAGGGAAAAATTTTGGCGTCTCCCAGCGTTACGGCATTTTCAAACAAGCTCTTGAATTCGGGAACGTTTTTGTCTGCCATCGTGTCCCCGAAGGAACCTTCCGGCGGCGCGGTTGCACGGCTGTCTTTGACAAAATACTGCAACGCGTTCATCGATAGGAAAACCGTGACTTCACTACCGCTGACCGCGCCCACGGAAGCGACCATAGCTGCCATCTGCAGCCGTTCAAGGGAACCGGATACAACCATGATGCTGATTTTTGATGTGCTCATAAAAGATACAGCTCCTCACGCAACATTGAAAAAGCTTGCGTATCCTTAACCAAAAAAGATAACGCAGCCTCCTATATTGTTAGGCAGGTGTAGCTCGACGTTTAACTATGAATAGTATAGATGACGACCATTTCCCTGTGGAGGTCGTACAACGTTTGATGCTACAGAAGCTGACATTTGCCTGACATAAGACAATTACTCAGGTATTTTGTTCTTCGTTGGAGAGAACCCCTTCCATTGGCCATACCCATGTTAATCCCTTGCCGCAAACAAGCCATTTACATATTGCTGTCCTTTCCGGGGTTTTGATTTTATTTAGCAGTTATTCTTGATACTTAGAAATAGCTCAGGATGTCGCATTTGTCAAAGCGCTCCTGGCTGCAAACCTCACGCGCCGCCGGCATAATGTCGATTCACACTGCAATTTTACGGGAAAACACGATTGCTACCGTTGGAAAACAATCAATGGCAGCCTGCCTGACAAAGGAAACCGAGGTTACGAGAGAGACCGGGTCGCAATGTTATAGGGGCCAATCTATTTACCAAAGCGGATAACATTGCCGCACCATCGTCATAGTTAGCGGCTCGGACGATGTCCCTTATAGCAACCCACAGGGAATAAAGGTACAAACGTCACGCTATGGGGAAAAACGCAAATTGAGCCCCGGGTGGACAACAACATTAGCCCGAAATCCCGCAAACAGCATCAAAACCCGGACAAGACATTCACAAATTCATCTGCGCAACCAGCGGCTGCCCGGCAGCCGCTGGTTAGGCTTCCACAGAACATTTATAACTTCGTTATAGCTTCTTGACAGTCACCTCAACACCCACCGGATTGGTTGTCGTGGTGAAGATGGGCGAGTGTGTGCAGGTGGCATCGAGAATTTCCTGTAGCGTCGCTTGGTCTGCATCCGACTGTACCCGAAACGCCAGCCTCACGTTGGAAAGACCCGGGCTGACCGGTTGCAGACCGAAAAAACCATTGAGATCAATCATGCCCTCAAGATCGATCTCCAGGGAATCGATACCGATCTCCCGCGCCGTGGCCTGAGCGGCAAAAGTTCCCGCCATGCACGAGCCCAACGCCGCCAAATAAGTTTCAATCGCCGTCGGCCCCGTGTTGTTGCCGAGCAGCTCGGGCGGATGATCGCCGCGCATTGTAAAACGCCGTTCCATTACCTCGCCGAGTTGTTTGATTTTATGGACCTGCACATCCAGACCGAAACCACCGTCCCAGACAGCGCGGCTTTGCCAGGTCAACTTGCCGGCCTCGGGCTCCTGCTTGACAGCCCCGATGGCTTCGCTCACTGCCTCGACGTCCCAGCCGTTCAGTTGTGTCGTCATGATTGTTCTCCTCTGTTGCTGTGATGATTACAGCTCCATTTTCGGGGTTGTAGCAGCCGGGTGTAAGTGCGAGACTCGACAATATGAATCCATTTGCGCCAACAAGGTATGGGTCTTAACAATAAGCCTTTACACGTCACATTGGTCGCGACGCCGGATGCACAGGTTTCGCCGCTCAGCGGGTTGTATGAAACCCTGAACGCCTTCGAACTGTTGGGGAGTTTCGAGCCGGATGTTCCCGCACGGCCTTTCGATGTGGAGATCGTCGCACCCGGCACCGATGCAACGCGCGGCGCCAGCGGCCTGCCGCTGGGGGCGAGCCGCACGTATGAAGATATCGAGCGCACCGACATCGCCATCGTTCCATTGATGATGGTTGAAGGACCGGACTGGATAACCGGCCGCTATCCGGGTGTGGTCGACTGGCTTCGCCATCAACATCATCAGGGTGCGATTCTGGCCTCGGCCTGCACCGGTGTTTTGCTGCTCGCAGAAACAGGCCTGCTCGATGGCCGCAAGGCAACCCTCCACTGGGCGTTCGCGCCAACGTTTCGGCGCAACTTTCCCAGCGTTAACCTGCATACAGAAGAGGTGTTGATTAGCACGGGAG
>JASFOJ010000242.1:0-5246 GCA_050116575.1 Gammaproteobacteria bacterium
TTATGTCGTTTCGAACAACTTTGCCCTGAACGGCATGGTGGTACTAGTTGGTTACTTTGTCGTCATTCTTTTGAGATCATAAAACCGTGGTTGTGTGAAAATGTTTGTCCCGTCTCATCACCCAGAGTCAACTTTCGTATATGGTGAACATTCGACCACAAAAATAACCACTTAATTTTACTTCGAACTATTAATTCTTAATTAAAATTTATACTTTGTTGGTCTTTTCACATTGAGTTATGTCAAGTCGACGCTATTAGATAACTTTTTATAGTAAGCTAGTTTATGAAAGCTAGGGTGGAAAAATATTATTTCAATGCTCATTCAAGTAGCGGTGTAAATTGGGTTGTAAACAACCATGTAGAAATAGTTAGGCATGCGTATTTGGTTGGAACATGCGCAAGTGAGTGAGAGAAAAAGAAAGGGATAATAGTGCAGATAAATACTCAAGAACTTCGGACCGCCAGCGAGGGAGTATCGTGAACTCTTTCTATAAAGAGGATTTTTCTTAGCTGTCAGAATTATGCCAGCATAGAATCGGGCATGCGGCGATTAAATTTATGATAACGTAAATGTGCCGAGGCACAGTAAAAATGATTCCTGAAAACCTGAGCAAAATGTGAAGTGAGTAAACATCGTCCCCGCGGCCTGGCACAAATTTTACGCAGCACACCATGCAACTGCTGCCAATAGGCGGGACCCAATCAAGTTACCCGCGCCAACCGGTTATTTATTGTACACTATTGTCTACGTTAGTTGCTGTACTATTGCCGTGATTGCCATCTCACTATATTAGGATTCCACTAGGATACGAGTAATATTCAGGTTTGCACAAAACCAGGTCAAATTACGCTTTAGGCTTCACCAACGATAATTTATTTTGGGCAACAAAAAAGCGCGCGCTCGTGCCGAAATTAAAAAGGTAAATAGTCAGCTTCGATCCCATCACCAAAAATCACGCCGCCTTCGTTGAGTTCTGAGCGTATTTTCAGTGCTTGATTAGTTGTAACCAATCCTGCTGTTACGCGGGTACCCGTGGATACGCTTGGAAATGCCTCACGTACGTAGAAGGCCAATATATCCTCTTCGGGCGCAGGTAAAATAAGCTTGTCGTGCCGTTCGTGATGAATGGACCGCGCCCATCCCGTCGCACCGGTTCCAGTTGTGACAATGACGCCGGACGAGGAGTGATGTTCCTGCTGCTCACCAGTATTTATCGTGTAACGTGCTGATTGGTGACTGTGGTGTCCGACAAATATTTCGTTCAGCGCTACGAGGTGCTGGCCGTCATCGAGTTTGACCTGTGCCATAGTTCGATGCTGGATAGCTACATCGTCGTGCATGGCGGCTACGATGATTTCAATAGCCTCATGGCTGGAGAAGGGGACCAGGATTCCGTCGTACAGGTTCGCATTTGGATTGACACCAATGACCCGTTGGCCATTGAGATATTTGGCGGTATTGGCAACCAGTCCGTCTTGTCCCACCGCAATGATTAGATCTTCAGGTTCGAACAGAAAACGGTCCAGTTCATTGCGCATAATCAGGTTGCGGCGCCAGTCCTTTGGGATCGCCGCTATCACTGTTTTTAACGCCGATTCATGTTGCTGGTGACGTTTTTCGACCTGGTCAATGGATTGGCCACGTTCACGCAGGAAGAATTCCACCTGTCCACGGGTGGCGTGACGGGCGAGTAACCACTGATACTCGGTCTCCCGTGTCACCACGACCACCCGTGGAATCAAGGCTGTCATCATTCACCTCCCGCGTTCTGCAGTTTCTTTGCGCCGGCGGCAAACAAATCAGCAAGATTGGTGGATAGCACATCGGGTGTAATGTTGATGTGTTCAATCTTCTCTAACTTGCCTGCGATTTCCTGCAGTGCCAGTGCAAATACCACATTGGCGGGTAGTGTCGCGTAGACGGACATGCGTTCTTTTTCGCCGGCGGCTTCTGCCAAACCAATGGCTTCGACTTTTTCGGCCTGGGCGCTGCCTTCAAGGCGGGTTGCCTCGGCTTCAGCCGCGCCCAATGTGCGCCGGTTCTGCGCTTTGGTTTCAGCTGCCAGCCGTTGCGACTCGTTGTCGGACTGGGAGAGTATCCGCTGGCGTTTACTTTTGGATTGTGCCTCGAGTTTCGCCTTCGCTGCCACGGCTTCCGATTGCATCTGTTCACGGCTGATCTGTGCTTTGACGGCGGTTTCCTGTGCGACGGCTTCTTCTTCCACGCGCCGTCGTTCGTTTTTGCCTTGCTGAGCGATGAGGTTTTCTTCGCGTGCCGCCAGTTCGATCTGGTTTTGCAGTTCGTTCTCGGCAATGGCCCGCTCTTTTTCCACGGCCAGTGCGCGGCGTTGGAATGTGGCCTCATCGGCGTTTTGCTGGATGCTCTCGCGGGTTGGTGTTTGCAGCGCCTTTTCCAGATCAGCTACCGGACTGATCTCGTTGATGCCAAGGCTGACAACATCCAGTCCCATTTCGGCAAATACGCCTTCATTGGAGAAACCGTGCTCGATTGCTTTTAGGAGTTGTTCCGGTCCATCAACAATGAGCTGCCGGATATCCTTGGATGCCATGTACCGGGTTGCGTGTTTTTGCACGGTGTTGGTGAACAACGATGACAGTTGTTCCAATGGCTGATTGCAATGGGACCCGGTTGTAAGGTCGATGGAAAAGTCGACGCGTTCAGCCAGGCAATCCGGATCAGTAACGCGGTAAATCAATTCACCTTGTATCGTCGCTTCCTGAAAATCCCGTGAGCGACCGGCAAAGATGAATTGGAGTTCACGATCATCGGTGGGAAGTTCCGCAATACTGGTTCCCATAGGAAGAAACCAGAAGGCTAGACCTTTGCCGGATTTAACCAGTTTACCTTTGCGAAAGCGTCGAATGTGCATGTTCGACTCGCTTCGCAGGTGACGAAAAAAGAGCGTTTTCTTAATATCTGTCATGATACACCTCCTGGTGAGCTGTGTGCTCACACCACAAATTGAATTCGTCAAGTTGGTTTCATGTTAATCACCTCCTGCTATGCAGCATGTTGGTCCGTTTGTTGTTGGCTGAATGCCAACATTCTTTCAATAGGTATCCTGGCCTGTTCCATCGTGGTGTTATCCAGGTAGTCGATGTGAAAGCCGATTCCTCGCTGAGCCTGTCTTACCAGTTCGACCGTATTGCGTTTCATATACGGACACGCATTGCATTGACAGCCGCTATAGCTTGGCGCGACTTGAATATTCAATTCGGGTCGTGACTGGCGCATGTTGTGTAATAATCCTTCTTCAGTAGCAACAAAAATCGTTGCATTATCACCTTCAAAGTTGGCGACCCAATCCAGCATTTGCCGGGTGGAACCCACAAAGTCGGCGTGCTTCAACACCGGCAACGGTGACTCCGGATGGGCCAGCAGGTAAACGTCGCCATCCGCCCTGGCGAACCTCATCATGTGCTGAATCTGATCGTCTTTAAATTTGTCGTGGACTTCACACACGGCCGACCAGATTGGCATGTGGTAACCGTACTGATAATTCAGGTAAGCACCCATGTTGCGGTCCGGGGAAAAAATAACCTGTTTTCCCTCAGCGTACAGGTGGGCAATAATGTCGTCCACATTGCGGGAGGTGACGATCCAGTCGGAAAGGGTTTTGTGTTCGGCGCTGGAGTTGATGTAACTGACATGCACGTGATCGGCATATTGGTATCGCCATGCTTTTAAGTCTTCGATATTTGTTTGTGTCACCAGGGAACAGGTGGCACGTTCATCGGGTAAAATCACTTGCGCGTCGGGGTTGAGAATCTTGGTGGTTTCGGCCATGAATTGCACGCCGGCAAAGACGATCAGATCGGCCTGTTCACGATTTGCAATCAGCGCCAGGTCAAGACTGTCGCCCACGTAGTCGGCCAGTGCTTGCACCTCGGGCGTGGTGTAGTAATGTGCCAATGTTAATGTATTCATGATTCACCTCCTGACTACTTGATGATCTCGACCTTGCCGGGATTAATGAGGCGATAAAGCTTGGCCGGTCGGTGAGGGCCATCGCAACGCATGTCACCGGTCTCTTCAATTTGATCCAGGGCCAGCACCCACTTGCGAAAATTGCGGCGATCCATTTCTTCGCGCAGGATAATTTCGTAGACCTCCTGCAATTCCGTTAACGTAAATGTGCGTGGTAGAAATTGAAATGCAATGGTGGAGTAATCCAGTTTGGCTACCAGGCGTTCGTGGGCCTTATCGACAATGTCCAGGTGATCGAAGGCTAGCGGCGGCAACTCATCCATGTTGAACCAGCCTACGGCCTCGGCATCGGTGGCGGCCTGTAAGACCACCTGGTCGGATCCAATCAATGCGTAATAGGCCACGGTAATGATCCGCTCGCGGGGATCCCGGTCCACGGCCCCGAAGGTATATAGTTGTTCGAGGTAAACGCCGGATACTCCGGTCTCTTCGGCTAACTCACGACGGGCGGTAGTCTCTAAATCCTCATCCATTTGCACAAAACCCCCTGGCAACGCCCACTTTCCGCGAAAAGGCTCACCTTTGCGCATAATTAGTAGCAATTTCAGTTGCTTATCGCGGACCGTAAAAATCACGACATCGGTCGTAACGGCAGGATGTGGATATTTGTACTGATACATTCGGTCATTCCTTGCTTTGCGTATTGAATACACTAACAACTTAGTGTATATTTAACACTAAGTCAAGTAACGTTCGGCAATTCTTGTTAGGGCGTCATTCAAAAGGATTGAAAGCTATGAAACAGCGAACAGACACATCATGCTTGATTACTGTCGTACGAGAATTGGCGACTAACTATGATGCTGGAACGTTAACACGATGTATGGAGCATGCATTAAATAAACGCAGCAATCCCTGTTATGCCGCACTGGATTCTAATCAAGTTGTGAACGTATTGGCTAAAGCCAATTTTGTTAAACAAATGGAAGCAGAAGGCTTATCGGTACCAGAAGCTATGCGTGAATTGGGAAAGCGAATGCGAGCACTCGAAAGCAAATCATAGAATGCTGGGTTGGATTTCTAAAGTGAATTACTGTAGAGAAAAATACCTATGAATAACAACGTAACTATTGAAAATCGTTTTTCCGGTTGCCTGTTAGGGCTGGCCTGTGGTGACGCAGTAGGTACAACAGTCGAGTTTCGTGCTAAAGGTACTTTTGAGCCATTAACAAATATGGTGGGGGGTGGACCTTTTAATTTACAGGCCGGTCAATGGACCGACGACACAGCGATGG
>JASFOJ010000243.1:0-5172 GCA_050116575.1 Gammaproteobacteria bacterium
TTCGACATCGCTATCGCCCTCGGGTTCGACGAATGGTTCCACCGCGGGAGGTTGTTCCTCCTCGGGCGGTTCCGTCTCCGGCTCATCGGAATCGGGCGGCGCATCGTCAACCATCGGGTATTGATACTGCGGGGCGGGTACGAAATGCCTGTTGCTTGGCAGTACCATAATACCACCATTTTTCGGGTCCTGAACCGGTTCGACCGGGGCATCACTCGTATATGGGTCACCAGCCGCCCACACTTTACCTTCAAAGTATGTATCGTTGATGCACACCCAATGTTTTATTTTTTTCGCCATCTGGTGTCCTCTCACTTCCTATAGTTACTGTGGTGTTGGCACGTGAGTTATATAACGTGTAACGTGCCAACACCCTATGTTTCGTTGTGTAGTTTACAGTTTGGTTCCAGCCAGCAGCGGTGACTCACTGGACAATCCGATCCAGGCATCCACTTTACCGGCCGAGAACTTCGTCACTCCGGATGTGTATCCGACCGCCAAATACCGCTGCATACCAATTGCCGGTAGCGGCATGCGTACCAGATACTGGCCTGCCACAAGATTCGGACTGGATGATCCCTTGGTGATCCAACCGGTCTCGAACAGCTTGGTTTGGGGGGCGGATTCGGAGGTCCCGGTGTACAGCCCAACCTTGAACTTGGCTGCCGACGTCGAACTGGTAAATGTGGTAGTGACCAGTACATTCAGCCACAGGCGTTTGTTCTCGCCCGGCTGACCGTATTTGGCATCACCCCACATATCCTTGCCATACCCATCGGTCAGGTCCAGGACGTTGGTACCGTAGGTCAGTGTGGCACTGGCAAACGTCACCACCTGCTGATTGGACATAACCAGATTGTAGTCTCTGATTGTCATTTTATCACCTCCATGGTGAATGTGAACGTATGTGGTTAGCGATTATTGATTATTAATTGGTTACGTTACGGCGCTCTCCGTGTCGAGGATCGCCTCACACAGCCGCAGGGGGTGCCGCCTGAAAAACATCTGCGGACGCCCGAACGGGTCTTCCGGTCCGTAGAACACGTTGGTTTTGTCCTTGGCCCGAATGTCCAACTGTGTGAAGATGGTCTTGCTACAGTAGATCACAGCACCGGCCCCGCGCATGTACATGTTGTTCAGCGCCCGGATCAGCACATCTTCATCGAAGATATTGGTTGATCCGGAGGTTTCGATGTTACAGATACGGGCAATACACCTCGGATCGCGCACCGCAAACCCGCACTTCATCTTGAAGTGGTCGCGATAAATCTGGCGACGAAGTTCGTTGCTCGTACCCTCGATCAGGGTATGTTCCCCGAGGTCCCTGTGGGTGATGCCGACGTCGGCCTTGCGGCCTTTCGGGTACAACATGAAGGCCCTGGTCGGCCCCCACTGGACGATGTACATGGACGTGAGATCGACCCCGGTCCCACCATTGCCGAACACGTTGTTTTGGGACAGGTCGTTCAGCCTTGGTGCCAGACCAGTGAAGCGGTCCGGATTCGTTAGGGAGCTACCATATATCATGGTATTGGCCTTGGTCTGACTCATACCCTCCAGGAAGGCATTGTTTTCGGAATTGCGGAACTCCATCGGATTGGGAGCGGAGTTTACCAACTCGACGTCAACCTCGGCATACGATTCGAGCATGCCCAGGGTTTCCCAGTATTCATCGGTACTGGATGCTTCGACGGCCACACCACGGTTGATCATGCGCCAGCTACCGGACGGCAAGCTGGTACGGTTGACCATCTTGTGGCTGTGGGTGTCGTTGGCTTCCTGCCATACGGCATCCAACAGTATTTCATTGACCTCGGTGAGGACCTCGGCGATACGGGCGGGTTCACCATTCGGGTCCTGCCTGCGGGCCACCTCGACGAGGGACAACGGTTTAAAAGCGGATCGTGTTGCCATTTTATCACCTCCATCAGGCGATGTTGTACAATAGGTGAGGTGGTTTAGTTATAGTAAGTTACTGATAGCTATATATTATTTAGGTTGTTATTTGCCTCTCATGGATGGATAGTCCAGCATTACCTCGCCACCCTCCGTACGAGTGACAGGTTTAGGTGCCGGAGACTCACCTTTGGCCTTCATCAGTATGTCTTCACCTAAAGACTTGGAAATCTCGTAGAACATACGAACGATGGCCGGTGTGTCACCAAGACCTGAACCACGCAATAAGGCCATTGTGTCATCGGTACATACTGCCCGAGCAGCCAACTGGGCTTGGCTTAAATTGGTGGCGTAGTTATCGCCCCAATCCGACTGTAGAGTCTGTATGGCCTGGTTTCGATTATCCGATACCTTCTTTGACGTATCGGCCACAATCTTGTTGTGGAAGTCCATAATGGCCGAGAATTGCTTATTACTGATCCCGGCCTCGTGGGCTACCCGCTGCAGGTCACCGACGACATCTTCATCATATGGGTAGTCATCAATACGAGTGAACTGATAGCCGGATGGGTCCGCCGGTGGTGCCATCTCGGCCTGTCTGGTCTCCAGTTCCGTGAGTTTGGTGGTGGATTCCAGATACTTATTTACAAAATCCTCGGGGGTGGCGAACTCGCCGAAGTTCGGTCGGTTGTCCGCGATACCCGGCGCAAATCCTTCGTGCCAAGCCGGTTCGGGTTCCGGTGTATCCGGTGTATCCGGGGGTGTGGCGGGTGGATCACCCTCCGGCGGTACTACGGACGGTGGCGGTGTCGCAGGTGGATTATCACCACCACCGGGCACCCCATCAGCGTCAAAATAAAAGTTGACTTTTCCGAATAACCATTTCCACATAATTACACCTATACCTTGTGTTGTATTTTGCTAATTCGCTACTGTTGACTGTCCAATTGGCGCTCAACACTTGTTGCCAGCATATCGAGCGCCGAATGTTTATTGGCCCTAAGTAACAACCCAAACAATTCTACAGACGCGTCCGACTTACCTGCATTATAGTAGGTATACGCATTACCGGTCATAACCGTATCGTTAAAGCGCAGCATGGACAGTATCCACGATAGCAATTCTCTGCCGTGCCCGGTGGCCATTACAGATTGTGCAGCCTGTAGCAGCCCCTGGCTTATGTTTGGCTGTTTATTGGATAACGCTGCCTTGCCGATTATCTTTTTAGTGGCTCTGTCCATCACCACGCCCCTTGTTCCTACCCTTTATACCACCGGTAAACCCTTTGGGCATCACCGGTGTCGGCAGCACAATGCGCGACTCGCCAAATTCCCGCAATACACTGATTATATTCTGTTCATCAAACGTCCTGTGTACCAGCCCCATTATGGCCGCTATGTGGTCATTGTCTGCCTCATCCCGTACGTCGTCGATCCTGGCAATCGCGTCTAATGCCCTACCTAAGTATATCATGGACAGTCTGTAACATACAAGTAGATAGGTATTAGGGTTGTCCGAAAACACATTACGATTGATAATGGCAGATTGGTTGTTGCGAAGATCGGCCAGTGTGTCAACGTATCCGATTGATCCGTACAGCATCAGGTCTTCATCTTCTATTAACGACCCGATGTCCGACAGAGCCAGGTACAAATCCAGATCGTGGCCTACAGTCGATAATCCAAGTTTGGCGATCTGTTCAGCCTCAGACAACCGCCCCTGATTCATCAGCATCTTGGTCATAGTATGGAATGCCGAATTGTGCAGCCTCTCCTTAGGTATGTGACCCTCCCTAAATGCGACCAGGTATTTGTTTATCCAGTGCAGTGCCGTATTTTCGCTGTGTAGACCCTCAGCCTGTGCCATATAGAACATTGAATCGTAATCGTCCGGGTCGCGTTCCAGGGCCGTACGCAGCATCTTGCGGGTGCGGTCGGCCTTGAGCTTGCGGCCTTCCTGTGTACAGTGGTGTACTACCCGGATTAGCGGGCCGACGAAAGCCACGTTGCTGCTGTCCGATACTTCCCTGTGGAATACCGGTGTGTTGTGTATATCACGTTCGTAGTGAAAGCGGCCTGGTCGAAATAACCGCATCGCTGCCGTCCTCATAGGAGGTAGATGCCCGTCGTCGTACTCCTCCACCTGCTCGACGAGTACGGCATCGATGTTTGGGTGATCTACTGCCAGCTTACGCAGCATCTCCTTGGCCGAGTCCATGCCGTGCGGAAACTCCAGCGTTTCGTCGGCGTCAATAATCAGCACCCATGTCGGATGTAACTTATCCGCCAACTGTAGTGAGGCGTTCCGCGCCTCAGCAAACGAGAACGGGTCCTTGACAAACACGTCGAATAGAGATATGCATTTCCATGTGCTACATATCTGTGGCGTGTTGTCATTTGATCCGGTGTCCACAATGGCTGTGCCATCCACAAACATCCGTATCGATTTCAAACAATTCGGTAACTGTGTTTCCTCATTTTTAACTATCATCGCGGCTACCACTCTCATAGTATACTCTCCTTAATGTATGTGGTTTATGTTATGTATGCTATATTACTATCTACATCCGGTACCTGTTAGTGATACACCAATTGTATAAGTGTCCTCCGGGGAGCCTTCTACTGGTAGCTCAAAAGCCCCGATATCGTCTCCCTCACCTTGGGGTCTTGACGTCCCGAAGTAATCGGTTGGTGTAAGGTCTGCCCCATTGTCTTTGGCCGGGCTATTCGTTGGGAACTTCACGTCCGTATCCTCATCGTATGTTCCTGCCCCTACTAAAAGAGGATCGCCCGTTAGGCTATTTGCATCTGCATCATAACCAAAGAATGAATTAAAGTCGGATTTCCAATCTGCGTAATCGTCACATTCCACACCATCCAGTGTCCAAACGGGTGTGCTGGAGCTATGCCAAATATTGTTATCGCAAATTATGAACAGATAGCTATCAGAATGATTGTCAGAATAAATATTATCAACTGTAGAGTTTTCAACAATATTACCTCTAAAATCGACACCGTTTCCACAAGTAGTTGTATCATCATGATTTGGGCTTATTAGTTCAACCACTCTCTTGCAATTGATAAATGTATTGTTATGAACCTTATTATATGTTTCGCTTGTTGGGTCATAACCGGATTTCGTTCTAAATCCAATGAGCGCTCCCACAATAATATTATTATGGATAAAAATTTCTTTTGTTATTTCGTCGAGGTTGTCTGCCAGTGTCCCGTTAACATCGAAAGCCCGACCATACATACCAAGAGAATCAGCATCGGG
>JASFOJ010000244.1:0-5170 GCA_050116575.1 Gammaproteobacteria bacterium
AAACCACGACGTTGGCCATTGATTCGGATGATCCTGACAACCCAAATCTCGAAGTACCGGTAACCGGTGCCGCTACGGTGATAGCTAAACCTGCTATTTCAGTAGCGCCCGTGGTAATCGATTTTGGGGATGTTATGATCGGAGCTAATTCTTCGAACTACCAGGTAACTATCACAAATCAGGGCGCCGACACCCTTAACGTCACGAATATCACCATCAACGGTAGCCATGCCACCGAGTTCAGCCTGGATACCAGTGGCGGCTCCAGTCCATGTGCTGGTATCAATGTTTCGTTGTCGCCTAATACAAACTGCACTTTCAGCATGAGCTTTGCTCCACAAAGCGAAGGCACCAAAACGGCCACGGTGACCATCGAATCCAATGATGCCGATTTCAGCACCTTATCAATCAGTTTAGACGGCAATGCGGTCGCAAACAGCAACAACAAAAGCGATAACAATGGCAGCAGTAGTGGCGGAGCGTGTTTTATCGCAACGGCCGCCTATGGCAGCTACATGCACAAGGACGTTATGGCGCTTCGCCGGTTCCGTGACAATGTACTATTGACCAATGCACCGGGGCGAACACTCGTGCAGTTATATTATAAGTACTCGCCACCGATTGCCGATATCATCGCACGACATGAATCACTGAGATTGATAACTCGATGGGCGCTAACGCCGTTGGTTTACGGCATCAAATATCCTGCAGCAGCCATAACTATATTTTTGCTGGGATTGGCGGCAGTTGCGCTAGGGCGTCGTCTTCGAGTAAAAATGTGCCACAAGCCGGCAACTTGATTCATGGCGAAATCAAGACACAGGCGACCTTGCAGATCAACGATTCCCTTTTTGCTTTTCGTAATCACTGCCAAGGTCGATGCCAAGCTCCTCCGCCACTTCAAGCCAATAGGGCTCGGCCTCGCAGGAGCAACAATCACACCAATCGCCAACGCCGTCGTGCATTGAAATACTGCTCCCGGTTGTTTCAGTCCTAGTCGCTGGTGTTGCTGCAGTTTCTTGATTACCGCCACAACGCGTGTCTTGATTATCAATGGGATCAGACATATGAAGATTCCTCACCTTTTAGCTTTAACTGACTTAAACTGTCCGCATCGCCTTTTACCCTTGTTGCCACGGTCGGCGCGCCAGCAAGAATCTCCTGTATTTTACTACATCGGGGCACAGGACACGACAGCCCCCTCATGCAATCTCCGTAGATACTGCTATACACACGACAGGTTCAGGGTTTATCGCTGTGTCAAAATTCGGAGATCCAATTGAGCTGAAAGGAATCCACTTGGTCGTGAATAATATATTCGGCCCGGATTTGGGCATACTTGGTCACATTATAGCCTGCGCCGCCGCCGAACAATATACCGGTCTGATCCCCAAGATCCAGGCCCGCCCGGCCCATAATGTGCATTTGACTGTCAAATCGATACTCGGCCAACCCGGCGAACCACATACCACTATAGGTCTGAAACACGGTTCGAGTACCACTTCTATTAGGATTGTTTCCGAATGCATTTTCCTGCCTTTCGAAATCACCACTATCCATATAGCCCGCCTCGACCGAGGTTCTACTGCGCGGGCTCTTGAAATTATAATCAAGACAATAACCGGCAAACACCTGGTATCCTGATGCATCGCCAAATGCCTGATTGGAATTCATCCCCAGCCCCGCGCCCACATAATACTTATTTTGCATACAATGCGCGCTTACAAGATTTGAACAAACACATAATCCGATTAGGATAATAAAACGCGTCTTCCCCATGACAATTTCCTCCCGCCTTTGCATTTAACAAACCAAACTACTTCTCTGATTAAGCCATTGCATGAACAGCTTTGTGAGTTTTATTATTAAAATACAAACAGCCCGATGAACCGGTAGCGCAACCGCCTGAGAGATCACGACAGAGTACTGACCAAAGATCTTATCTCCGTTACATTATTCAAAGAGCCTTCAACGCTGCTATGGGCCAGCTTTTTGTATTCCGCCTCTTTAAGCAGCGCCATTAAATAAAATGCCTGGAACCAGTGCGTCTTACGGATAGCTAATCTTTTTTGTTCACTGATGTCGTTCCAAAGATTTTTCAATTGCCGGACGTGCTGCCATTGCCATTGTTTATTGGTTGACATGATTTCCGCCGCACGGCGCATATCATCCGGCAGCTTTTCCGGCGACCCGTTAATCACAAGTTCCAGGAATTGATTCATATCCGCATCGGTATTCGCGAGATATTGTATATCAACAATATCCACACGATAGATAACTGTCAGGAGCAGGAAAGCACACGCGATAATGCAGTACTTGATAAAGCGCCATGTGGTCTTGGCACGCAACTTAATTGAATAGC
Source organism: Gammaproteobacteria bacterium (assembly GCA_050116575.1). Classification (GTDB taxonomy): domain Bacteria; phylum Pseudomonadota; class Gammaproteobacteria; order SZUA-152; family SZUA-152; genus JAKEGK01. Next base: position 2,363 of record JASFOJ010000244.1, read on the forward strand.
GAAGAAGCTCAACAGAACAACGGATAATACCGACCAATCTACTGAAGAAGCGATCGGATTGCTTTATTTGCTCAAGCTTTTCCAGGGACGAGCTAAGCGATACAAATTCGTTCTTTGTCAGATCACCTCTTACAAAATACCTAGCCAGCGTATTTGCGTCCATCAACAACATAGCAGTTATTTCCTTTATACGACCGATATCGCCTTTGACATTCCCAAATGGTTTCCACTGAAATCCAAAGGGCAACTAAACCGGTCCGGTTAACTGAACATTTATCGAAGAGCCCTCCGATGGTGATGCTCAGGTTTTACTCGAGTTAAAACCCTGATGAACCCGCTGTATCGGGTAACGGTTGACGATTTCCAGGTTATGAGAAATCGTTTTAACCAACGCCAGGTTATGCTTGATCGCTGGATCATAGCGGGTTACCAGGTCCATGATTTTCGATTCATCAAATGCCTCCAGAAATGCCCTGGTAACATCAACCGTATCCTTTATTCTGGAATAAACGTCTTCACTGTAATTCAGTTCCTTCAGGACCCTGCGCTCTTCGGCAGATATACCGGAGCGATCGACAATATAGTCATCAGCCGTTGTTTGCTTGCTATTGGCTTCGTGTGAACCTGCGTTTTCTTTTGAACCGTTTTGCACATCCATTGAATGAACCAGATCATTTCGTTCAAGGGCCAGTTGCATTGCCTTTGCCCTGACCAGCATATACATATTGAGTTGCGCCCTGCTAAGTTCACCATTGACAGAAGGGGCTTCAACCTCCAGCTGAAACGGATTGTTATGGGTGACGGATTCCAGCACGTTTTGCAAATCGGATTTGAATTGAGCTTCGAGCGAAGCTTGACTGGAACTGCAGGCAGACAAGGACAAGCAGGGTAATGCCAATACTGCGAAACACCCCCAACCACGCATTAAAGATACTCCCGGCCCACAAAAGCGTCAACAATTACTTAAGTAACACTTTCATCTAACGCGTAGGTGATTGACCGGTTTACACATTTGCCAGATATTTTTCATACCCTTAAAGTTCATTCACTGGTAACGTTTATATTAAGTATTATTGTGAATAAGACCAAAAGGAAATATCTGCTTTGAATATATAGTGAGCTGCTGTACCCGGCAGTAACCGGTTGGCAAGCGCCCATCCACTGCCTGACAGATGGTTATCATCTACTATCAGTAGTTCACCAATTTGGGCTATCACGTTGGTCTTTTAGGACTGGTGGAAAACCAATTAGGTGTGGATTTTGGTGGCGGTTCCGGTATGAGCCCCCTAACAATGCCAGGGCCGGCAATCAATGAGGATTTAAAATTCTTATTGGCAACAACGCTAAAAAATGCCTGGTGCTGACGAACACCGGGCACTTTTTTCCTATTTTGTTAAATCACAATACTGTCCGATATTTGCCTGGCTTCCTCCACAAAGGATTTATATTGACGACGCAAATCATTGAGGAATACTTCCATAGAAGACCGGTCATCAGGATCAACCATGCCGCGAATCTTAAAAGGTGGTTTAATCACTGCCGTTAAAATCGCCTCATTGAGCCGCTTATCAAAGTTGGCAACAACCACGGGCACAATCAGGGTCTCAGAATCCTGCATGGCGGCAAGCCTGAAAGCACCACTTTTGAACACTCCTGGTGATTGATCACCCCAATAACTGGTACCTTCCGGGCAGATGATAATATTTTTTCCCTGACGCAACTGGGATGTTGCCTGATTGAAAAACTTTTCTCGCCAATTCGTTGACCCCTGGTCGGATTCAACAGGCGGCGACTCATCGGTATAGACATGGATATGCCCAAGACGTTTATAATACGCCTCATGCCCATATTCAGCAGCCCGGCTGTTCCTGACAACCCGTATACCGCTGTCTTCGTATTTTCTGGCCAATATCATGGAACTGAGGAAATGAGTATCCAAAGCAAACTCAAATCCATTGACCAGTTTGTGATAAGGATGGCTTATCAGATGGTTCATTATGAAAATGTGACCGGCTGACTCTGGAAGGTTTTCATCTCCCTGAATTGTGTACCGGATATCACTGAAAAGTTTCGCGAATTCAGCGGCGCTTTTGTTTCTAATCACCCCCGGTTCCAAGTTCCTGTCTGAATTGACCACCATTTGGTAAATGGAACGCAAACCTTTATAAAATTCACACTCCCGGCGAGTCTCCCGTAAAATATCAGAACACAGCCCGGCGACGTTTTTTTCAAACTGGCTGCCTTCTTTTTGAATCCGGTCAATGTAATGAAATGAATCCTCCTGTGTCGCCCGGTTTTCCAGCAAATAGGGCACCTTGTGCAACGGGGACTCAATGGAAAGCTGTGGCCCAAGATTATGAAGCAATGAACAAACCGTAGCCTGCTCGCTTTTCGTGTATTGATTTATTAACAACGCCCGTGTTGCACGTAGGCGGCTTCCAATGATGTTCAACAACTTTTCATACAGGTTTATGGAAAAATCGGTTCTGCTTTGACTGTAGTCCGCAATCGCGGAGGCCGGAATACAACACACTAAACTGTCTTCGCTTGCCACAGCTGATATATCCTGGCGGCGGGACTGTGTCAAGGCTGCCCAACTGACGATATGCCCGGGCTGAGACAACCGCCGAACAAACAGCCGATGAGGTTTAGCGGACTTATCAAACTCGGCACTACCGGTGGATTCCATCTGGTACGATAGTTCGATTGCACCGCGTATTAAAACCAACACGTCGGAAACTTGCTCACCCTCCGCAAACAACTGGTCGCCACTAGCGTAGCGTTCCATCGAACAGTGTTTGGCCAGAT
>JASFOJ010000245.1:0-5081 GCA_050116575.1 Gammaproteobacteria bacterium
TGTTTGTCGGTATTAACGGACGAAGATTATTTTCAAGGATCGGACACTTACCTGCAACAAGTGCGCGCAGCCTGTCCCTTACCGGTGATCCGCAAGGATTTCATAATCGATCCCTACCAGGTGTATGAATCCCGGTCCATCGGCGCGGATTGCATTTTATTGATTGTTTCCGCACTGGACGATACCCAAATGCAGGAATTATCCAGCCTGGCACAGCAACTCGGCATGGACGTGCTGGTGGAAGTTCACGACGAACAGGAACTGCATCGCGCCTTGCAATTGAATACTCCGCTAATCGGCATCAACAACCGCAACCTGCGCACCTTCGAAACCCGCCTGGAAACCACCATCGATTTATTGCCCCATATCCCCGACGATCGCATCGTCGTCACCGAAAGCGCCATCCACACACCGGATGATGTCGCGTTAATGCGCCAACACAACGTCAACGCCTTTTTGGTGGGTGAGGCCTTCATGCGCGCCGATGACCCCGGTGAAAAGCTTGTGGAACTATTCCAATTGGTTGAGGTGGGCAATGCCCACCCTACAAAATAACCACTGTTAGAAATCGGTGTAGGGTGGGCACCGCCCACCATAAGGTGTGTGACCAGCGGTGTAGGGTGGGCATTGCCCACCATAAGGGGTGTGACCAGCGGTGTAGGGTGGGCATTGCCCACCATAAGGGGTGTATAAGTAGCACACACTTTGGTTCAAACCTCATAGCGGTGTAGGGTGGGCACTGCCCACCTTGAGGCCTTGCTTATAACTCCTATTTTATTTCCAAAATGAATAGCACAACTTCAATAAATAATAACAAAAGCAATATGCCGCATTATCGACGCGCAAAATCGCCAAGTGTAGGGTGGGCACCGCCCACCTTACGAGCTCTACTCAATGACTATTCTACAAAATCGCCGCGCTTGGGGCGCTGTAGGGTGGGCATAGCCCACCATAAGGTGTGTGAATAGCACGCACTTCGGTTCAAACCTCACAGCATAAATCGGTAATATTCAATCTCCGAATGCTAGTCATACGCTATTGAATGTGCAAGCATACAACGCTATGCCATAAATGCAGCCGATAACAACAATGATATGCCCCACTATCGCCGAGCAAAATCCCCGGGAGCGTCGTATTTCTTCACGGTAGTAACACATCACCGCCGTCCAATATTAACGAAGCCGGATAGTCGGCGTGCGTTGAGACAAGCGATAAATGATGTGCGAATAATACATCCATTTACAATTGACGCCTGGGTATTGCTGCCCGAACATCTGCATTGTATTTGGACGTTACCGAATGGCGATTGCGATTTTTCAAAACGATGGGGCATGATTAAATCTCGTTTCTCGAAACAAGTTGGTCCGTTAATTCAACATGAAGCCCCATTAAGTGAATCAAGGCGAAAACACCGCGAAGCGTCAATTTGGCAACGCCGTTTTTGGGAACACCAGATCAGGGATGAACACGATTACAATACGTACATTGATTATATTCATTACAACCCAGTTAAACATGGCTTGGTAAGCCAGGTTACGGATTGGCCATACTCGACATTTCACAAATATGTCAACGAAGGTTTGTATCCGGACGATTGGGGCGCAGGTGTTATAGCGGCGGAGGGCGATTTTGGGGAATAAAAGGTGGGCGATGCACCCTAAGGGCATAAATCCACCCTACATGCTGAGTTGTTTTCAGTTTAACGGTGTGAGTTGCCAGTGCATTAGAAATAAAAAAACCCTCTGCCGAAACGGGAGAGGGTTTTTCGCAAGTGCTGAATATTGTTTTTTTAACGGGTATTAAATACCACAATGGTTTTACCGCTGGTAGTCGTCTGTAGGGTGGGCACTGCCCACCTGACAAAATTGAGAATGTTTTTAGCGCGTGTTAAACACCACGATGGTTTTACCGCTGGCGGTAATCAAATTCTGTTCTTCCAGGGTTTTTAACACCCGGCCCACCATTTCCCGGGAGCAACCCACAATGCGTCCCAATTCCTGGCGGGTAATGCGGATCTGCATGCCGTCGGGATGGGTCATGGCATCGGGTTCCTTGCACAGGTCGATCAGGGTACGGGCAACGCGGCCGGTCACATCCATGAAGGCGAGGTCGCCAACCTTGCGGCTGGTTTTTTGCAGCCGCAACGCCATTTGCGATGCCAGCTCGAACAGGATCTTGGGATCCTTTTCCGCCATCTGGCGAAAGCGCGGATAGCTGATTTCCGCCAATTCGCATTGGGTGCGGGCGCGGACGAATGCGCTGCGGTTGTCCAAATCGGTGAATAAACCCATTTCGCCAAAAAAGTCACCGGCATTCAGGTAAGCCAGCACGATTTCGTGGCCGGAATCGTCTTCGATTAACACGGTGACGGAGCCATCCACGATGTAATATAAGACATCGGGTTTGTCGCCGGCATAGATAATCAGGCTCTTGCTGGGGTAGCGGCGGCGATGGCAGTGCTCCAGAAAGTTCTGGATGGTTTCGTTTTCCGTTGGCGGCGTAATAATTGATTGTGCGTGCATAATCTTACTTGTTCCCTGTTTTGACATGGAGTCAGGTTTGAGGGCATCTGACGAGCTGCCCAACCTTCTTTTCGGCACTTTCGCGGGATATCTTTAAACTCAATCGCCGCGAAAATGGTTAATATGCGCGCAATTACGCAGGAAATAACGTAAATAGGTCACAAAATGGCCAATGCGTGTCAACCGAATACATGGGCTAAAAGCAACGGCTGGGTTTGTAATTTATTGACCGGCATGGGTCAACGAAGCGGGCGGGTATGGTACCCTACGCGCAAAATTGACGAGGTACCCGGATGAAAGCCAGAGTGAAATGGGTGGAACAATCCACCTTTATAGGGGAGAGTGAAAGCGGCCATGCAGTGGTGATGGATGGGCCGCCGGACCTTGGCGGGCGCAACCTGGGCATCCGCCCCATGGAAATGGTGCTGCTGGGCACCGGCGGTTGTACCGCCTTTGACGTGGTGCATATCCTGCGCAAAGGCCGCCAGCCTATTACCGATTGCGTCGTGGAGCTCAGCGCCGAGCGCGCCCCGACGGAACCCAAGGTCTTTACCAAGATCCATATCCATTTTATTGTGACAGGCCGCGATTTGCCCGACAAACAGGTGGAACGGGCGGTAAAGCTGACCGCGGAAAAATACTGCTCCGCCACCAAAATGCTCGGCCAGGTCGCCGAGATTACCCATGACTATGAAATTGTCAATTTGGAACAGTAATTCTCTGCTAATGTGTGTATGATACGCGCTTTTTCGACGAGGCCCTGCGAGCAGCATCCATGAAGCGACCCAACCCCACAACCGGTATGCGCCATGTGGCGCTGAATGTGCAGGACGTCGTGGCCTGCGAGCGGTTTTATGCCGAATTGCTGGGGATGGAAGTGGAATGGCGGCCCGATCCGGATAACGTCTACCTGACATCCGGTAACGATAATCTCGCCATACACCGGGCGGCCGAAGCGCCCAGTGGTCCCCAGGCGCTGGACCATATCGGGTTTATCCTCAACAACATCGAGGACGTGGACGCCTGGTATGAATTCCTCAAGGCCAACAATGTCACCATGGCCAAGGAACCTAAAACCCACCGGGACGGCGCGCGCAGTTTTTACTGCCGGGACCCGGAAGGGGTCACCGTGCAATTTATTTATCATCCGCCATTAGCGGACCAATAAAGTCATTAGTTTGTAATTACAGGTGAGACGATTGGAAGATCCAAAAGACAGACTCCAGCTTAAGGATTTTAATAACTTAACCAAAACGTTGAGTTTTAATATCTATGACGTGTGCTACGCCAACACCCCGCAACAGGTGCAGGAATACATTGAATACATCGACGAAGAATACAACGCCGAGCGCCTGACCAATATTCTCAAGGAAGTGGCCAACATTATTGGCGCGACAATATTAAATATCGCCCTGCAGGACTACGAACCACAGGGTGCCAGCGTCACCATGTTAATCGCCGAACAACCCATGTCGGATATCGACAAGTTACAAACCGAAAGCCCGGGCCCGTTGCCGGACTCGGTGGTGGCGCACCTCGACAAAAGTCACCTGACGGTACATACCTATCCCGAAAGTCATCCCGACAATGGCATCAGTACCTTCCGTGCCGATATCGACGTTTCCACCTGCGGCCAGGTATCACCCTTGAAAGCATTGAACTACCTCATTCACAGTTTCGATTCCGACATCGTCACCATGGACTACCGGGTGCGCGGCTTTACCCGCGATGTGTACGGCAAAAAGCACTACATCGATCACGACATCACCTCGATCCAGAACTATATCGCGCGTGACACCAAGGATCGTTATCAAATGATCGACGTCAACGTCTACCAGGAAAAAATCTTTCACACCAAAATGCGCCTCAAGGAATTCGACCTCAACAACTACCTGTTCGGCACCGAAAAGAAAAAACTCTCCGATGTTGAGCGCCACCAGATCGAATCCCGCCTCGAACACGAGATGCTGGAGATCTTCTACGGCCGGAATATGGATTAGCCAAGGAAAACCGTCATGCCGGACTCGTTCCGGCATCCAGCAATACGCTGGGGTTATGCCCAGTGATTCCATCGCCAAATGAATATCTGGTTTGCTTTCCAGGCCTGGATAAAGTAACGACCCTCAGTCACTATCAACCAACGTAACTCGAAGCCGTCATGCCGGACTTGTTCCGGCATCCAGCAATTGACTGGAATTATACCAAGAAATTTCATTATCAAATGAAGACCTCAGTAAGCTTTCCAGAGCTAATTACCACAACGTCCCTCAATAACTACCAACCAACGTATATCGAAGCCGTCATGCGGGACTTGTTCCGGCATCCAGGGTTGGGTGGGATTATGCCTAGTGATTTCACCGCCAAAGGAAAATCTCTGCACCCGTTCCAGAGCTGAATAAGACATCATGCCTCAATAAATATATACCAACGCCTATCGAAGCCGTCATACCGGACTTGTTCCGGTATCCAGCAATACGCTGGGATTATATATAGTGAGTCCATACCCCAAATGAACATCTCTACAGGCTCTCCAGAGCTGAATAACACAACAACCCCAAA
>JASFOJ010000246.1:0-5075 GCA_050116575.1 Gammaproteobacteria bacterium
GTGCGCATGTCGATGAGGAAGATTTAAAAGACATTCGAAATGCGTTACAGACAGGGACACCACTGGGTAACGACTATTTCAAAGAAAAGATCGAAAAGAAATTGAAAACCAAGGTTGGTCAGGCGCGCCGGGGTCGGCCGGAGGGTCCTATTAAAGGGCTCTGACCCCTTTTATTCGCTTTTATTCGTCGTTACATGGCCTGTTATTACAGAAACTACACATTTGTTGCTTTCACGCTTGAATGGACACGCTCAAATACGTTTTATAGAAAGTCTGTCAAAAGGATATATCGAGGTATTTGAACTTGACCGTTCGCATTTACCTCGTATTAAATTGTTGATGAAAAAATATGAAGATCTTCCTATGGATCTGTCCGACGCTTCGCTCTTAATTGCTGCGAAACAATTGGGTGATGGTAGAATATTGTCTACCGATCAGCGGGATTTCAATACCTACCGGTGGAAAAACCACCGGCCGTTTCAAAATTTGCTTTTTAACGATTGATCCGTGGAAAAGCCCTGTTGTTGTCAGCCGTAATCTTGTAGTCGCAGTATAAAAACCTATCTATGTTTTCCCTTTGATTTGTTCTTATTGCCACCGTTGCCGTGGCCGTAATGGCCTTTGTGTTTCATTCCGCCACCTTCGCCGTCAGCACGCGTCCCGTCGAGGTGGAGGTCATGTCCGGCTTTTAAGGCGTGAAATTCCCTGGATCCCGGTTTGATGCCAAGGCGTTTTGCCAGTACTCCCCATCCTTTGTGTTTATAAGCGTGATATTGCTCAAGTACGTAATCCGGGGAGCGGTGTGACAGTTCGCCCAATCGCAATACCATATAGGCATCGGCCGGCCCGTCTACATTACTGAAGACCGCGTTAATTTCTGCGTTGCCTATATGAAACCGGGTGGCGAGGGTTGTTCGAAAGCCTGAAGAATCGGCGGTGGCGCTGATATTCAATTCCTTTAACCAGCTAAAATCACCGGCGAATAATGGCGGGCAGATAAAGATTTGGACCAGCAAGACTGCGTATAATAAACGTGGTAATTTCATTTTGTTCTAACGGCCTCTGGGTTGTTCCTTGATTTATCTATAACGGAGCGGTGAGTCGATTTATTGAGGAGTTCTTGCATTGAATGGTCAAATTACCGAGGACTTTCATGGTGAAAAGCTAAATAACAGTTAAATTTTGCGAAGTTCGTCACAAATTGATTGCCGGTTAATCGCATGGCTGGTGGGCCGGGCATTTTAACTTTTTGCAGGCTCGCGCACTGCGTGGTATCCAGTGGGTACGTTAATCTCGGCGGGGACTTTTTTGCTACCAGCCACTGAGTTGTTTTGATGACGATGAATATCGTCTGGCGGCCCGGCCCAGGGGCTAGTCGTTGTCTGTGGTAGATAGCGAAATATAGCAAGTGATATCAGGGGTGACGCTAATCTTAAAACGGAAGAAAGTTACTAAACCATAAACTCCTGGTTAATGCCTGAACGATTTATGATATGGTAATTATAAACGGTTATACTGTTAACTTTGTAACCGGATGATGACGGCGGTAGTCATTTGCTCCTGTGCCGCTTTGGCGAGATCATTTGGGGAAGCCGCTTTTTGGATAAGCAAGAAACAATTTGCGTTTTCTGTGCTTATAAATGACCAAGCCCCGTGAATCCGGCTCGAATTACCGTAGCTTTATCAATAATTATAAAATAGATTACAAATTATATACGTATTTAGAAAAAGCGTTTGGAGGCTGGATTTGTCCGTCTAACCAAACGTGCCGGAATAACGTCTTTGGGGGTCATAACAATAAACCACAAGTGGGATTAAATATTAACCGGGCTGGGCGCCTGTCCTGGCGAATGTAGAGCGTTTTTGTGAAGTTAGGGGAAGTTCATGGGTAAACCAATAGGGTTTTACGGTATTACACTTTGGCGTATTGCGGGCCGGCCTTGGTTGCCCCGCAGTGGATCGTTGGTGTTATGCCTGAGTGTATTACTGGCCGGTTGTGGCGGCGGCGGCGGCGACGGCGGTGGTGGCAAGGTGGACAAAACCGCGCCGCAATCAGTGATCACTTTTCCCACGGGTGGTGAAGTGCTGTCCGGCGTTGTGGATGTCACCTGGACCACGTCAGACGATAATCCCGGTGTGGTGGAAATCGCTCTGTCTAATGACGGTGAAACTTACAGGGTCATCAATCCCTCGGTATCGGATAGCGGCAGCTTTGCATTGAACACGTTGAATTTGGCAGCCGTAGGATTTGCGCCGGACGAAGATGAGGGCAACAGTTTTCGTATCAAAATAACCCCCAAGGATATACCTGGTAACGTTGGAAACCCTGTCGAAACACCGGTATTCACGATTGATAATACGCCACCGCAGATTAGCCTGACATCACCTGCCGGTGGCACCGTGGTTGGCGGTGGCGATGTGAATATCACTTGGACGACCGTTGATGATAACCCGGGTACAGTGAGCATCAAGTTGTCTTCGAACAGCGGAACGGATGGTTACGATACGGAAATAGACCCAGGCGTACCTGATACCGGCAGTTACGTTTGGGATTCCAGTGCTCTGGATGGTACAACGTACAGGCTTCAGGTAACCGCCACGGATGCGGCTGGTTTTACCGGCTCACCGGATGACACCGGAAGTGATATTACTGTGGACAATACGCCGCCTGAACTCGCATCTGACCGTTTGCGTTTTGAAGCCAACGCGGTCGATTTTCTTCGTTTGTGGCTTACCCCAAGCTCAGAAGCATCTGATCCCGATTGGGCTTCTGACAATGTCACCGATACGATCAATCTTGAGCGGAGCGTTTATTATTCTCCAACAAACAATATCAGTACTTATGAAGATGCCGTATCCAATGGTAGTGTAGCCAGGGATTGGAGATCAACCGTTTCTGCTACCGAATTCCTGGGGAGTATTCCCTCCGCCCACACGATGTATTGGAACGTATTCGTCCGGGATCAGGTTGGGAATATCGCGTCGTTTATTGCGCAACAGCCTTCGGGGATACGGGATTTTGCATTCGGCACCAATGGAATCGTTGTCATTGATACCTTGAATAATAATTCGCCGGACATAGTGAACGATGCTGTGCGAGACAATAATGGGAAAATTGTTGTAACAGGGCAGAATGCTAACAGGGAAATGATTGTTTGGCGGTTTAATGCTGATGGTACACCTGACAGATCTTTTGGTAGCGGTTTTGGCAATAACGGCTATGTCTTCGCGAGTTTACCGAGCAGTTATTTTCAGGCGCAGGGTCAGGCCGTTGCCATAGATTCCACAGGAAACATATATATTGCCGGATCGGCGTCCAGCCTTACTACAGGCGATGATCTGGCATTGTGGAAATTTGACTCATCCGGTAATCCCGATACTGGATTCGGCGTTGACGGTTTTGTCAGCCATCACAATGCAGCAGGTGGTGACTCTGCTGATCGCGCCAATGCTATTTCGGTAAGCGATAAAGCAATTATCGTGGCCGGCACCAGTGATGATGTCACATCTTCCCGAGCTGTGTTATGGCGATTTGACGCCGCGGGTTCATTGGACACTGGTTTCGGTGACAAAGACCCTGTTGTTCCAGATTTGACAATGAAGCTAGGTTATACAGTATTTGATAGTAACGATACGAACGACAGCGCTTTTTACGCGGTGAAAGTCGGCGCCGTTGGCGATCTCTATGTGACCGGAATGTACAATGCTGATATGGCATTATGGCGTTATCATGCAAATGGTGTTTTGGATATCTCCTTCGGTGACGATGATCCTGGTAGCGCGGATCCTTCGGTAAGGCTAGGTTATACCGTGTTTCAATCCCCGATCGATGGCGAGGATAACGGTGAGTCACTGGTTCTTGATCCCGATGGGAAGATCATTGTGACTGGCTACATAGGGCAAAACAATTCGTCGACGGGCCAGCCCGAAATGGTTTTATGGCGCTACACTAACGATGGTTTACTGGACAAGACGTTTGGTGATCCCGACTATTTTGTTTTCCCAAGTGTTCGGCTGGGTTACACCCGCCACCAGGATGCAACTGTTGGTCAACATCATAAAGGACACGGCCTGGTATTGGATAATGCCGGAAAGATCATAGTTACCGGGCGCGGTGGAGACGGCAATCAGACTTTTGACATGGCGCTATGGCGGTTTAGTCGAGACGGCAGTTTGGATACCAGTTTTAACGGGTTGGGGCATATTTCACATGCCAACGCAGCCGGTGGTAATTACCACGACTACGGCGTCTCTGTATTGATCGATGATAATAATAAGTTGATTGTTGTTGGAAATAGTGCGGCGGATAACGCGACGCCTGACACGGATTACGATCTGACAATTTGGCGTTATCTGCCTTAGGTAAATAGGGCGTGTAGTTTTAACAGCCAGGGTAATGTTATTGTCACGGAACACTTCTTTGATCTGGTTGCTGGTGATAATCAATTTAATATAGTCAAACTATTGGGGTAATCTGCCTGGAGCCATTGTAGTGAATTTTGTGCGCCGGGCTTAGTAGGATTCTGCCGACATCGCTCGGCAGAACCCTCAATATATGGTATTCGTTCACTCGCCTTACTCATTGCCGGGGTGGTTACTGGCGTCATATTCCACTGTTGTTCTTTGTTTCTTCGCAGATACGTATTGGATTGTTTGCCTAATATGGCACTCCATGTGCCCTTAACCATGCATGGAAATTAAACAGTTTACTAAACGGGCAGACTCTATGTGACTGCTGTAGGAAAATGTAAATAGTTACATTGAAATCCCGGCGCCGGTATCTAATATGTGTTAGGCTCAGCTAATTTTTGTACGCTGTAGTTACGTAATGTTAGTAATTCTGGTGAGGGAGTGAATAATGAACAAAAAAAACAAGGGTGACGTTTTTGTAAGTATTTTTATTGTCGGTCTGTTGATGTTTTGTACCGGCAATTCGGTGTTGGCGTCTGGTTCGATGGTTTATCTGGACCAAGGGTGGACAGATAGTGAGCGAGATGCGTTTTACAAAACACCACAGGGCTCTTTCCTGATTCCGCTACGTTGGTATTTTGCGTTGGAAACCGCCCGGAGTGCCA
>JASFOJ010000247.1:0-5015 GCA_050116575.1 Gammaproteobacteria bacterium
GATTTCGCAATCAACCACGTCGTCGCCAAACAGCATGACCAGCCAATGCACCGGGCGTACGAATTCCGCCTGCAAATCACCCCAGCGCATGCGCTTGGGAATGGGCAATTGGTCCAACGCGGTTTGCACAATGTCCGGCAGCAGTTCGCGGGTGGTCTGGCCTTTTTGCAGAATGTTATAAGCCAACCAGGCGCCCTTGTCCGTTTCCAGCCGTTCCAGGTCTTCCACTTCGACGCCACAGGACTTGGCAAAGCCCATAGCCGCCTGGGTGGGACACCCATCATCACCGAACGCCGCCGTCAGTGCCGGACCGCGGCGCTGCGTTTCCTTGTCCGCCTGGGCCGATTCAAGATGGGTAATAAGCAGTGCCAGACGCCGGGGCGTGGCATACCATTTGATCCCGTAGAACGACAGCTGCGCTTTATTCAATCCCGCTTCGACGCCCTGGCAAAAAGCGGCGGCCAGGCGTTTTAACGCCGTGGGCGGCAGTTCTTCAGTGCCGATTTCAATGAGCAGATCCTGTGGTTTGTTAGTATTGGCACTCATGATGACTTGCCCTTTTTCGCTTTGGCGGTGGATTGCACCATGGGAAATCCCAGCGCCTCCCGCCGGTCGTAATAGGCTTGCGCCACGGCGCGCGACAGCGCCCGCACCCGGCCGATAAAACGGGCCCGTTCGGTGACCGAAATGGCATGGCGGGCATCCAGCAGGTTAAAAACATGGGAGGCTTTCAACACCATTTCATAGGCCGGCAACGGCAAGCCACTTTCTATTAACTGGTTACTTTCCTGTTCACACACGTCGAACTGGTGAAACAGCTCCTTGACGTTGGCTTTTTCAAAATTGTATGCCGACATTTCCACCTCGTTCTGGTGAAACACGTCACCGTAGGTCACCTTGCCCAGCGGGCCGTCCGTCCATACCAGGTCGAACAGGCTGTCGACGTTTTGCAGGTACATGGCCAGGCGCTCCAGGCCATAGGTGATTTCGCCGGTCACCGGCTTGCACTCCAGCCCGCCCACCTGCTGAAAATAGGTAAACTGGGTCACTTCCATGCCATTGAGCCATACCTCCCAGCCCAGGCCCCACGCGCCCAGGGTGGGCGATTCCCAGTTGTCTTCCACAAAACGGATATCGTGAACCAACGGGTCAAAACCCAGGGATTTCAGGGAACCCAGGTATAGCTCCTGGATGTCCAAGGGAGAGGGTTTAATCACCACCTGGAACTGGTAGTAATGTTGCAGCCGGTTGGGATTTTCCCCGTAGCGCCCGTCGGTGGGCCGGCGCGACGGCTGTACATAGGCGGCGCTCCACGGCTCCGGGCCAATGGCGCGTAAAAAAGTGGCCGGGTGAAAGGTCCCTGCGCCCACTTCCATATCAAGGGGCTGCAATATCACGCAGCCCTGTTCGGACCAGTAGGATTGCAGGGCAAAGATCAGGCCCTGAAAAGTGGATACATCGGTTTTGAGCTTAGACATGGACTAATTTGAAACGGATTTTCGTTAAAAAATGAATAAAGTGGCGCCCCGCACCGTCGAAAAGCTGCTAAGTATAACGTGCGCACTGCGATTTGCGAAAAATTCCGGGGATTTTACCGGCGGCGGCGCTCATCGTCGCTAATATTTTTCGAATTTACTGGCATTCTTCCGCAGTCTGTGCCTAACTGATTGTAATGCAACATCAAAAGCTCTTCACCCGGGGTAGTTTATGGGCCAGGAAATTGTTGGCGCGCGCTTTAAGAAACAGGATTTCCAGCGGTTTTTGACGCGCCTGAAACAGGAGACCGAATTACTCGGTCAGTGGTTCGACGACAAGCGTTTTGCCAGCGATAAAACCGTCACCGGCTTCGAACTGGAAGCCTGGCTGGTGGATGACCAATATCTGCCGGCACCCATCAACGCGGAATTCATCAATGCCATGAATACCGAGCTGGTCTGCCCGGAGCTAGCCAGTTTCAACGTGGAGTTCAACTACACGCCCCGGGAGTTAATGGGTAGCGCGCTGAGCCAGGTGCAGCAGGAAATGGCCGGGTTGTGGCAACAGGGCAACACCACGGCCGCGCAACTGGGTGGGCAACTGGTGATGATCGGTATCCTGCCCACCGTGGATGAGCAATATCTCACGATGCATCATATCTCGGCCATGAACCGTTACCGGGCGCTGAACGAACAAGTACTGCGCCTGCGCCAGGGCCGTGCCCTGGAGTTCAACATATATGGTGCCGACCACATGCGCGCTTCCCACATGGACGTTATGTTCGAATCGGCTACCACCTCGTTCCAAATTCATTTGCAGGTGCCCCTGGATTTGGCGGTGCGCGCCTACAACGCATCACTCATCCTGTCCGCCCCCAGCGTGGCCGTCGCCGCCAACTCGCCCTTCATGTGTGGCAAAGACCTGTGGGCGGAAACCCGCATCCCGTTGTTTGAACAATCGGTGGAAGTAGGCGGCTACGAACCGGCTTCCCACGGACCCATGCGCCGCGTCACCTTCGGCTCGGGCTACCTGCACGAATCCGTGCTTGAATGCTTCAAGGAAAACCTCAATCATTACCCGGTGCTGTTGCCCGAAGTCATTGATGATCCACCGGAAAAATTCAGCAACCTGCGCCTGCACAACGGCACCCTGTGGCGCTGGAACCGCCCCCTCATTGGCGTCGAAAACGGTGACCCGCATTTGCGTATTGAACACCGTGTGGTCCCCGCCGGTCCCAGCGTGCCGGACAATGTGGCCAATGCGGCGTTTTATTTCGGCCTGGTCCAGAGCCTGATCCACCGGGAAATCCACCCGGAAGTCCAGTTGCCGTTCAACCAGGCCCGCGACAATTTTTACAACGCGGCCAAGCACGGCTTTGACGCCCAGGTGGTCTGGCTGGACGGCAAAAAAACTAATATCCGTATACTTGTTCTGGACAAACTCATTCCCCTGGCCGCCAAAGGGCTGGAAAGCGCCGGGATTGACGCATCGGATATCGATACCTATCTTGGTATCATAGAGCAGCGGGCCAGAAACAACTGCAACGGCGCCGCCTGGCAACGGGCCTTCGTGGCCAAATACGGCAAGGACATGCAAAAACTCACCAAAGCCTATGTGGAACGGCAAAACAGCGGCGAGCCGGTACACACCTGGGACTTGTAAGTGTTTTTTCTGGCAACGGTATTTTACAATTTCAACGCAAAGGCGCAGAGTATACAGTGAAAAATGTTAAAAAAGATCTAACTATGCACTGACTCGTCACTCCGGCGCATGCCGGAGTCCAGGGAAATTACCCATGTGCTGAGTTCTGGCACCGGTGAGAAGGGTTATATAGAGATGCCTTGATATAACTTTGCGTCATTGCAACTTTGCCTTAAAAAATGCAGAGTCAAATTTTTCCACAGCCACTCCGGAACAACCAAACCGAATTATGCACTCGATCATTGTATGCTGAACATTATTGACTATATACCCAACGGGTTGTTAACCACGCCACCGACCGAGCTATACCGCCTGTTAGATGGCCCCACGCTCATTCACCTGCCCGGCAAGCGCGAAGCCCCATTGTTTGTATCAGTAATGTTGCACGGCAACGAAACCACCGGCTACCACGCCATCCAGGAACTATTAAAAAAATACCATCAAACCACCTTGCCGCGGGCACTGAGTATCTTCATCGGTAACGTGAAAGCCGCCAGTTACGGCAAACGCCTCCTGGACGACCAGATGGACTTCAACCGTGTCTGGCCACACAAAGGATTCCAACATGATTCCGCGGAATCAAAAATGATGCAGCAAGTGGTGGACGAAATGCGCCGGCGCAACGTCTTCGTCAGCATTGACGTTCACAACAACACCGGCCTGAATCCGCACTACGCCTGCGTCAACCGCCTTGACCAGGCGTTTTTCCAGCTGGCGACCATATTCAGCCGCACCGTCATTTATTTTATTCGTCCGCAAGGCGTGCAGTCCCAGTCCTTCGCCGAACTCTGCCCCGCAGTAACAGTGGAGTGCGGCAAAACAGAACAACGCCAGGGCACTGTACATGCGTTGCAATTCATTGAATCCTGCCTGGAAATCGCCGAACTGCCCGACCGGCCCGTACCCAAACAGGACATGGACCTGTTCCACACCGTGGCCACCGTCAAAGTGCCCTCCGAAGTACAATTTAGCTTCACCGACAGCACCGCGCCCATTTGCTTCCGCTCCGACCTGGAAAAACTCAATTTCTGCGAACTGCCCGCGGGCACCGGCATCGCGGACCTGCAAAACCCCGCCATGGTGCCCTTCACCGTCACCGACGAAGACGGCAACGAAGTCTACGACCGTTACTTCACCGCCGACCAACACCGCCTCGTCACCCGCTGCGACATCATGCCCTCCATGCTCACCATCGACAGTGAAATCATCCGCAAAGATTGCCTGTGCTACCTCATGGAACGGGTTGATCTCGAACAACACCTTGGCAATAAAGGCTAACGGCGATTGATCTACCACCCAACCCCGGCATAACACCGGCCCCAAACCCCGTCATTTTGTTCACAACAACGCCTAGCTATACTCGACTGTATTCTCGATCCACTGTATGTCGATAAATGCCGGATTTCGACATTTATCGGCATGCTTGATAAACCCGGTATATCAACCATGCCGATAAATCCTGGAGTGGTCTGGGCAAAAGCCCGAAAATACCCAAATTGTTGAAATTAGTAACCGATTCCAGTAACAGATTGAATCCTAAACGATAAGGTACGGCGTAATGTAAAAATATTATACTCTCCAATAGTAACGCTATGATATTTTGCTAAAATTTCTATAAGGTAGAGAGATCATTCTACCGTCAAATACGCTTGTTCGGTCGAGCCAATGATCGCGACAGGACAGGCTGGAAAATCTACGAACGAGAAATTGGTGGCTAAATAGCCATTATTTTTATCGGCATGATTGATAAGTCTGGTATATCAATTCGCCGTATAAACAACTGTTATGTTTACGAAAAGGAATGATGTACTGATGAAAAATACACGTTGTTTAATCCT
>JASFOJ010000248.1:0-4997 GCA_050116575.1 Gammaproteobacteria bacterium
GTATGAAACCTGGCGTAGTGGGTGCCGATGACGCCCCATATAAAACGGAAAACCAGTAATCCGAAAAAAACGTATCCGCCAAAAACGTGAAAAAACAAAAATCGATTATCATCGTACGTCAGCCAGGCAACCGCGAAACTGGCCAAAAGAAGCCAATGAAAAACACGGGTTGGTGCATCCCAGATTATTGCCGCTGAGGTTTGTTGTTCGTTGTTGTTCAAGGTTATTTGATCCTGCGGTAATTGAATAATGTGTATAAAATGAAAGTGGTGGTATGTCTGGTACCGGAGCGGCATTTTATAAATTTAAAACTCAAATGACATTAAATATTTACAAAAAGTTCCCGGTTATTTATGTATATGATACTTTTTTTATTAACATTAAAGTTGGCTTAAAAAGCCGTTGCCGTGCTATGATTTGCACCCCTTGCGTTATAGAGATTGCTAAATTGCCCGTATATTAGGCAGGCTCTGCAGTCACTTATTAAGCTTTTGTTAATATAGGTTGAATAAAATATCCCAGCATTGCGAACCCCGGTATTTTCCACTCTTTTGTCGCGCAGGTATTCTACTTATGGACTGCAATGTTGTAGAATTCGCAGCGTTTGCAGTTTCGCATCCGATTTCAATTTCAATATATTTGTGACGGGTGTAAATCAAGATAGGCTGGCCGGTATTTAGAAATTGCGCAATTTAGGCAACTAAATTGAAGTCATAATGCATGCCCCGGCGTTGTTCTGTCTATATCGCTAAAATAGCGCCGGCAGATGGTTTGACGGTGGATTTTATTGATTCATTGGTGGTTGATGTTAATGCCGGAACTGATGTATTTTCCGGTATCTCGTCTGGTCTTGGTTATTACGATAGTCCCTGTAGTCGATTAACGATATATTTACAAACAAGAAGAGGCAGTCATGTATAAAAAGATTCTATTGGTTTGCGTTATGCTTCTGTACAGCGCTTTTTCGTTGGCCCAGGAGCAGGGCGATAATGCGGCCGCTTTTCCGGCGTTAAATCTTCACCTTTCCAGCCAGCAATACCTGCAACTGGCCGAAGCCGATGCCACCGGATCGATGTCCGAAAGCGGTTCCGCGATGAATGAAATGTCCGGCGATAAATACGATGTTGCCAACTACGAAGATCGCTGGTTTACCGCCAATAAAGCACATAAATGGCTCGGAATTGGTTCCCTGGCATTGGCCACTGCCGCGGCGCTGGCGCCAAAATCCGAAGACGGCGCTCATCATGAGCTTGCACAAGCTTCGGTGGCCGTGGGTGCACTGGCGGTGGCAACCGGTTTAACTTTTCATTATGAAGATCTGAGCGCAAAAAACTTTTTTTCCAATCCTGACAATCTGCACGCCATGCTGACATCACTGGGTGTGCTTGGTTATGCCATTGCCGTTGATCACGGCGGTGAAGGCGGGCATGCCGGTACGGGTATCGCGGGCGCCGTGTTGATGATTGCCGGCATTAAGATGACGTGGTAACAGTCAGTAGTGATAGAGGTTTGAGGAAGTGAAGATGAATATGAAAAAACTTGTCATTTTGTTTTTGAGCATACTCCTGGTTAGTTTACCGGCTTTCGCCGGCAACGGTTTGGACGAAGCACTTGCACTGTATAAGGGCAGTGAAAATCTGACATTTGATGCCAAACGGGGCGAGAAATTGTGGCACAAGAAATTTCCGGGTAAGAAAGAAGGTAAAACGCGGGATTGCACGGCGTGTCACGGCAAAGATCTGACCACGGGTGGCAAGCACGTCAGAACGGGCAAGCCAATTGACCCCATGGCGCCCTCGGTCAATAAAGAACGTTTCACCAAGCTCAAAAAAATCAAGAAATGGTTCAAACGCAACTGCAAATGGGTCATGGGTCGTGAATGCACCAATCAGGAAAAAGGCGATATATTGACCTATCTGTCCCAGCTTTAAACAAATGGATAAATACTCATGAAAAAATATTTACTGACAATTTTGACAGCAACATTTTTAACGACATCC
This sequence comes from Gammaproteobacteria bacterium, assembly GCA_050116575.1. Lineage (GTDB taxonomy): Bacteria > Pseudomonadota > Gammaproteobacteria > SZUA-152 > SZUA-152 > JAKEGK01. The sequence continues at coordinate 2,001 of JASFOJ010000248.1, forward strand.
TTTGTTCCCGTTTCGCAGGCGGAAGAAACCAGTTTCTGGAGCTGGTTGTTCAGCATCAAGCGTTATAAGGAAGTTGCGCCGGTTAAAAACGAGGTTTACCTGGAGGAATGCGGGGCGTGTCATTTTCCCTATCAGCCGGGATTGTTGCCAGAAGCATCGTGGCGCAAATTGCTTGGTGCGAAGGCGCTGGCAGACCATTTTGGCGAGAACGCTGAGCTGGATGATAGCACACGCAAACAGATACTCGATGTGCTTGTGGCCTCATCGGCAGATAAATCCCGATACAAGCGCTCCAAGAAAATCATGGCGTTTCTTGACGAAAACGACGTACCGCTGAGAATCACCAAGACGAACTATTTTGAGGAAAAGCACGAAGATATTCCCGATGACTACGTAAAAAACAACAGCAAGGTAAAATCGTTCAGTTACTGCAATAAATGCCATCAGGAAGCCAAAAACGGTATTTATGACGACGACACCGTCTATATCCCCGGCAAGGGCTATTGGACCTGGTAATAATCCCGTCCTGATCGATCTGAAAATAGGGTGCTTCGGCACCCTATTTTTTTTACCCGGCATAAACACCCAAGCCAGCAGGCGCGTAGACCTATATTTATCCTTTTTCGGAACGTGGATTTGCTATATAATTCGACTCCTTCATTACGGTGCCTCTTATTTAAACGCTTTATATGGCATTTCTCTTTTAAAATGGGAGCTTTCCTGTACCGATGACCCATTTCATACACGGCCTGCACTTTAAAAACATTCGCGGTGATATTTATGGCGGTTTGACCGCGGCTATTGTGGCGCTGCCGTTGGCGCTGGCTTTTGGCGTATCGTCAGGGGCAGGGCCTGTGGCTGGTATTTACGGCGCGATTTTTGTCGGTTTTTTTGCTGCGTTGTTTGGCGGCACACCGGCGCAAATTTCCGGACCCACCGGCCCGATGACGGTAGTAATGACAGCGATTTTTACACAATACACAGGTCTTTATCCGGACGATCCTCAAACCGGAGCAGCATTGGCGTTTACTGTGGTGATCATGGGCGGGATTTTCCAGATCTTGTTTGGGGTGTTCAAACTGGGGAAATACATAAACCTGGTACCGCACCCTGTCACTTCGGGGTTTATGAGCGGTATTGGTGTGATAATTATTCTTTTGCAACTGGCTCCATTGCTGGGGCATGAATCCGCCGGCGATCCGATAAACTCTCTTGTTGCCTTGCCACACGTGTTGTCTCACCCTGTCACGGAAGCTTTTATATTGGGCATGTTGGCGCTGGTGATCGTTTATTTTCTTCCGGTGAAGATCAACAATTACATTCCGTCACCGCTATTGGCGCTAATTGTGGGGACGCTTGTGTATTTGGGGTTCTTTACCGGTGGGCATGTTAGTGTACTGGGTGACATCCCCAGCGGTTTGCCGAGTCCGCAGTCACCCACTATTGAACCGGCGTTGATTACCGATATGGTAAAGTCCGCCTTTGTGCTGGCGTTGCTGGGCACTATTGACTCATTGTTGACGTCACTGGTGGCGGACAATATTACCCGCACTTATCACAATCCCGACCGGGAATTGATCGGGCAGGGTATTGGTAATACCGTTGCCGGGTTTTTTGGAGGCTTACCAGGTGCCGGCGCCACCATGCGCACCGTGGTTAACGTAAAAGCGGGTGGACGAACACCAGTATCGGGTACGTTGCATGCGCTTGTTTTATTGGTCGCTGTATTGGGGGCCGGTGGCCTGGCAAGCTATATCCCCCATGCGGTGCTCGCCGGGATTCTGATTAAAGTAGGTACGGACATTGTCGACTGGGATTACCTCAAACGCGTACACAGTCTGCCCCGGGCCGGCGTCATCGTGATGTTCACGGTGTTTTTTATTACGGTGTTTGTTGATTTGATTACAGCGGTGGGCGTTGGCATGGTGATGGTCAGCCTGCTGTTTTTAAAGCGCATGTCTGACCTGCAAATAGAAAGTATTGCCGCCATTACCGAACCCAGTGAAGAAACACCGTTAACGGAACAAGAGGCGGAAATATTGCGCAACGCCGGTGGCAGAATATTGCTTTACCATTTCGGCGGGCCGCTGAGTTTTGGCGCAGCAAAGGGAATGGTGCGCCGTCTGGCGGCTTTCAAGGAATATGACGTGTTGATTCTGGATCTGGCCGATGTGCCATTGGTGGATTACACTTCTTCCCGGGCCCTGGATGATATGGTCAATGATGCCAAGGGCGCAGGGCGAGACGTATTGATCGCCGGTGCCCGACCCGCAGTGGAAAAATTTCTGGACCGTCAGGGTGTTTTTGCGATTTTAAAGCGCGATAGCATTTTCCGGGAGCGTGCGGATGCTCTAAGCCAGGCGGCGCGGCTACTTAATACAAATGTTCAGGAATAATTGGCACATCCCGCCAATTGCGACCGTCGGTGTATACGTGGCTAATATATTAATGGTTAACCGCGTTGTCCCGGGGGACGGCACGCGGCAGACGCGAGTGGCCGATTACAGCACGGGGATTATGTGCTGTGGATCCTGATGCCCGGGTTTCGTGACACTTCCTCCAGCAGGCCATCCGGATCCGGCGAGTTGTTTACCATAAGATAGACAAAATCATTATAGTCTTCGGCAAAAATGGCGCGGAATTCGATACCGATGCCATGCGATTTCACATGCCTGATTTTACATTTAAAGTTCAATAAGATTGGTTCAGAACCGTCCTGCAAGTGCAGGGTAAGCCGGCACGTGTTGGCGGCGCGCAGTGATTGAGTGTCGGCAACCTCCACAAAAGCGCCGCTGAAACTGATATTTACGCTTTGTCCTTTGTATTCTGTGCCGTCAGCCAGTTTGACGGTAGCGCGCACTTCGATGGGCAGCCGTTGATGTTTTCGGTTATCCGTGATCGAGGTGACATTGTTTTCGGTGGAATGCGCGTTCATAGATTCCTCCAGCGGTATTACATGACGTAACACCAAGATAACTACAACTAAATCCTATATCG
>JASFOJ010000249.1:0-4958 GCA_050116575.1 Gammaproteobacteria bacterium
GGAAGCACAACTGGCGCCGCAAGCGGCAACAGAAAAATCCGGTGCCGAACAAGCCGCTGCTGGCAGCGCTAAAACCCAGACCACAGAAACCGGCAAGCCTATTGAAGGGGTTACGTCCAGGCTCACCCGCAACGCGGACGGTGATAGCTTGTTATTGGTTGACGCCGGCTTTGACAAGGTTTGGCCACTGTTGGAACCCGCGCTGAAAGAACTGGGGTTTACCATTGACGACAGCAGCCGCGGCGCACAGGTGATTACGGTATCGAAGGTTCTGCCGACGGTGAGGTTTGACGAGCAGGCGCCGCACCCGGCGGACGAAGAACCGGAGGTCAAGGAAGAATACCAGATTCACCTGGAAACCGCCGACGATAAAACGCGCGTTACGGTGCACAACAAATTTGGCACGCTGGAAAGTTCAGGGCTATCCGAACATCTGTTGCTGCAAATCAGCGAAATCATTAAAAATCCCAAAGCTAAAAAAGCGGGGTAGTGCAGCGTTGTTTGCTCTGATTTGGCAAATGGGTTATCCGGCGGTTATCCATATTGGGCGGTTGTCAACAACATCGGCCCGGTTTGGTATTCGAGGATGGCGAGCACGAGAAGTCTAATCACCGGGCAAAACACTCGCCGGTAAATCTGACGGTGAAAGGGGAGACAGTTTGCGCTTTTGTTCATTGGGTAGTGGTAGCCGCGGCAACGCCCTGATCATAGAAAGCGGTAATACGCGCGTCATGCTGGATAACGGTTTTTCCGTACGGCAGACTGAGCAACGGTTGGCTGCCATGGATATCGATCCTGGAACCATCAATGCCATTTTGGTGACTCATGAACACGCGGACCATATCAACGGGGTCGGCGCCTTTGCCCGTAAATACGCATTGGAGGTTTACGCCAGCCGTGGAACGCTGGTCAGTAGTCGTTTTGGGGAGTTGCCCAAGGTAACGGAAATCAATAGCCATACGGATTTTGCCATCGGTGATCTGGGGATCAATCCGTTTCCGGTGCCCCATGATGCCCGGGAGCCGTGCCAGTTTATTTTCCATGACGGCGACCGGCGGTTAGGTATTTTAACCGATACCGGTAACAGCACGACGCACATTGAAAGCCGGTTGTCCGGATGCGACGCCTTGGTACTGGAATGTAACCACGATATAACGCTGCTGGAGGAGGGGTCCTATCCTTACAGTGTCAAGCTGCGGGTGGCCGGTGACTTTGGCCATTTAAATAACGAACAGGCCGGTATGCTGTTGCAGCAAATTGATACGTCCAGCCTGCAACATATCGTGGCGGCTCATATCAGCGAAAAACATAATACACCGGCGCTGGCCCGGCAAGCATTAGCCAATGCGCTGCATTGTGCGCAACACTGGATTGCGGTGGCGGATCAGCAACAAGGGCTAGACTGGCGGGATATTAACTGATCATCAACTAATAGCGCCGTTGCATGACTCCCTCGGCGTACAGGCCATTATTGACCAAGAATTTATCTGTAATCACAACATAAACAAGACAAACGGTAATTTACAATGAACAAAGGCAAAGAACTTTATTCCGGAAAAGCCAAATCCGTATACCTGACGGATGAGCCCGACAAGTTAATTTTATATTTTCGCAATGACACATCTGCGTTCGACGGTGAAAAAACCGAAGCCCTGGACCGCAAGGGCGAAGTGAACAACAAGTTCAACGCGTTTATAATGCAGAAGCTTGCAGCGGCCGGCATACCCACGCATTTTGAATCCCTGTTATCCGCGCAGGAATCCGTGGTCAAGAAACTCACCATGCTGCCCGTGGAATGCGTGGTGAGAAATATCGCCGCCGGCAGTATCTGCAAACGGTTGGGGGTGAAGGAAGGCATTGATATTGATCCACCCACCTTTGAATTCTTCCTTAAAAACGATGAACTCCATGATCCCATGATCAACGAGTACCACATTCGTTCCTTTGGCTGGGCTTCCGACGAACAAATTAAAGAAATGCAAACTCTGACCTTTAAGGTAAACGACGTGCTAAAAGCATTATTTTTGGAGGCGGGCCTGTTGTTGGTGGATTACAAATTGGAATTCGGTGATTTTAGCGGTCAATTGATGCTGGGCGATGAATTCACTCCCGATGGTTGCCGCTTATGGGACGCCGAGACTCGCGATAAACTGGATAAGGACCGTTTCCGGCAAGGGCTGGGTGGTGTTGTAGAGGCCTATGAAGAAGTTGCCCGCCGGCTGGGCGTGGACCTTTCCTGACCCCCGTGGTGGTCGCAGCGCCGTATACTATGAGCTGCGTTTAAAATATAATAAGTTGTTTTTTAAGCATTATTTTTCCCTCCTGGAAGGTCAATCCGAAGACCTGAAAAACCCGGCACCACGCCGGGTTTAATGTTTGTAAAGCCCCCAAATTGGTTAAAGTTTTTTCAAAAGTGTGCCGAATAAGTTGATGAGATTCCTTGTTAAATCCTGCAATCGCGCATCGTTATCTGCGCTTAATGCCTCGCCACATCGGTAAGACAATTCCAAACAGTGTGTAAAGGCATCGATTCGTATATGGAAGAAAGGGTGTAAAGTGAACTTCTTATCGGTACTGAACGTTAAGCAAAAAGTATTTACGGGATTTGGTTTGATGCAATTGCTGATCGTGGCGGTCGCGGTCAGTGCGTTGGTCAGCCTGTCAACCACTGAAGACGAAGTCGTGGTGATCTCCGATGATATCCAACCGGCGGTATTGGCAGCAACGCAGTTGCAGTATCACATCGAGCGCGCTAATAGCTCACTGGGATTTTATCTGTTAAGCAAAGAACAATCACACAAAGAAAACTATCTTGAAAGCCTGTCCCAGGTCGACACTGTGTTGTCCAAACTGAATAACATGGAGTTGATTAATACCCAACCTTTGTTGAAAGAACACGTTAAGGACATTGCTACCGGCGTTGATCAATTCAAGCAATACCGGGATCGAATAATTACACTGGCCGAAAACCGCGAAGAAAACGTGCCAGCAATGCGCTATGCCGCCAGTAATTTGAGTCCTCTGGCGCAGAACATGCTCAACCTTGCAAAGTTGATGCTCCAATCGGAAATGGAAGAAGAGGTGACAGCGCAACGCCGCCAATTGCTGGCGGATATTGAAAACATGCGCTACAACCTTGCCAGTGTGATTAATGGCCTGCGGGCCTACCTGGCATTCAAAAGCCAGTCCGCACTGGATGAAATCAAACTGTATTCTGAAAGTATGCGCGACGCCATGAACCGTGTAAGGTCGCAAGATGATATTTTAACGTTGGATCAAATTGACGCACTGGAACGCTTTGAAAGCGCGCAAAGCGAATTTTCCGACCACCTCAAGAAAATGATCAGTATTCACAGCGGCAAGAAATGGCGCATGGATTCGTATTTAATCCGCACGGAACTTGGGCCGCTGGTGAACAAGATCGGTAGTCACGTGACTAAAATTGTGGAAACCTTGCAGAATCAAGCCTCGAGCAACAGCCGTCAACTGGCTGGTGAAGTAGCCGGCACCATAAACCTTGTGGGCTTGCTATTGTTTGTGGGTGTCCTGGTGGGCTTTGCCGGTTCGTTTTTGGTCAGTAAGGCTATCGTGTCGCCGCTGGTGGAAACTAAGAATGCCATGGAAGACATTGCCTCCGGGCATGGCGACCTGACCAGGCGCATCAATATTAAAGGTAACGATGAAATTGCCCAGCTGGCTAACGCCTTTAACCTGTTTGCCAGCAAGGTGCAGGACATTGTCAAGGAAGTTGCCGGTATCACCACGCGGTTGGCCGGTGCGTCTGAACGCCTGACCGTTGTGACTGACGAGACCCGAAAAGGGGCGGACCGCCAACAGCAGGAAACCGACGAGGTCGCCATCGCCGTGAACGAAATGGCGGCGTCCGGCCAGGAGGTGGCCCGTAACGCCAATTCGGCGGCGGACGCCGCACACAACGCCGACGTGGCTGCCGATAACGGCCGCCAGGTGGTGGGTCATACCATCGAGGCCATCGATTCGTTGGCCAGCGAAGTGAAGGTAGCCGGCGCCGTGATCGACCGCGTGGAGCAGGACAGTGAAAGTATCGGCGGCGTACTGGACGTTATTCGCGGTATTGCCGAGCAAACCAACCTGCTGGCGTTGAATGCAGCCATCGAGGCGGCGCGAGCCGGTGAGCAGGGTCGCGGTTTTGCGGTGGTGGCCGACGAAGTGCGCACCCTGGCGTCCCGCACCCAGCAATCCACCGCAGAAATCCAGTCCATGATCGAGCGCTTACAGTCCGGTACCCGCGAAGCGGTAACGGTGATGGACCAAAGCCGTGAAATGGCGGAAAACACCGTGGGGCAGGCCGCAAAAGCGGGTACGTCGCTGGAAGAGATCAATGCGGCGGTGAATTCCATCAAGGATCTGAATTCGCAAATCGCCTGTTCGGCCGAAGAACAAAGTTCCGTTGCCGAGGAAATTAACCAGAAGGTCACCCGCATCAGTGACATCACCGATCAGACCGCTGCCGGGGCGCAACAAACCTCCTCGGCCAGTAACGAGCTGAACCAACTGGCTGAGACGCTCAAGTCGCTGGTGGCCCAGTTCAGGGTGTAATAACAACCGTCAAGTCCACCCGGCGCGTTCTTCTCAGGGGGTGGTCGATCAAAAGCTTCTTTCCTCTCTATTTTTTGTAGCGGCCCTGTGAGCCTGCCAACCCCCGTTGTCCCGTCTTTGATCCTCCATCTTCGCGCTGTCACCTGTTGACGCGATGAGGGGGTGAGGTGGTGGGACGGCTCATGGTACCCATGCGGTAGTAATACGTAGCTATTCATATATGAAACGTGTACGGGGTAAAAAAGAAGCAGGTTGAATTTTTCATGTTGTTGCCCGCCGGATTGCGTTAAAATGGCCGCCAGGACCAGGGACGTGGCAAGGCACTATATATGGCAAGTAATTGGAAAGTATTTGGAAAATAATTGGAAAGATAGGAGGCG
>JASFOJ010000250.1:0-4863 GCA_050116575.1 Gammaproteobacteria bacterium
TCTGCCAGGCATAAACCCGTGCCAGCAAAAATCGGGCGGTGGCGTCAGCGGGATTGGATTGCAGCGCCTGTTGCAGCAGTGATTCCGCGGCAGCGTAATGTTGGGCAGCGACTGCCCGGCGTGCCTGGAGCAGCAGGTTTGAATCGATCTCTGAGGCACTGGCAACGGCAGGACCTTGAATGCAACTTACGATAACGATAACGATAGCGATAACTAGAACAGCCAGGCAAGCGCCAAAACTACGGTGCGTTGGTTTCATACCGGTTTCATGCCAGTTTCATACCGGCTTCATCCGGTTTTATGCAGCTTGTCTGACCAGTCGGTTGATTCTGGCAACCAGTTCGGAGGGGAGGAACGGCTTTAAAATGTAGTCACTGGCGCCCAGTTTAAAACACCTGACGATGTCATCTTCGGTTGCCTTGCTTGATAAAAATACCACCGGGACGTTGTGCCATTTTTTGTTGGCGTTGATTTTTTTTATCACGTTGTAGCCATCAATATAGGGTAAATCCACGTCAAGGATGACGAGGCTGGTGGGGTTGCGATAGTTGATATATTGAATCGCCGCCTGCCCGTCGCGGATTGTCCGGGTTTGATAATTTTCGTGTTTTAACAGCAACTCGACAACGCCTGATACATGGGGATTGCTTTCGACAATCAGGACATCCGGACTACTGCCCAATACTGCCTGGTTGGTGCGTGTAAGTTGCTCGATTGTCATTGCGTGGTACCTCTACTGATAAACTGCTAATTTTCCTAAGTCGAGTTTGCTAGTTATAATTGATTGAAATGTTCATCGATCCGGTATAGTTTCCCAGGGCTTGGTTGGCGTTGACGCGCAGTGTGGCGCCAACGTTTAATTCCTGCTTTCCGGTGTCATCAAATTTGCCGGTGTTGCCGGCAGTACTGTTAAAGCTGTCGACGGTCATGGCGTTACCGCCGCTGTCCGTCATGGTGATAAATTCGGGTAAGGTAACGGCGAAACTTGTATTGGGTTCACCGGTTGCAGTAAAAGATGCGGGAGTAGAAGAACCGCCGGTTTCCAGGATGACGCCGCCGGTCGGATTGCGGCTGCCATCCTGCCCCAGTACAACCGCTCCTGCTGTCTCGCCCACCGATAAATGCCCAAATGACATATTGGCTTTATTGGTGACGGTGATGTGCCTGACCACTTTGACAGACACGGTCGCCTGGGCGCTGGCAGCAAAAGCAGGTACGGTTAGGAAACCGGTGAGTAGAAGAATCGATAGCACACTGAGGTAAGGTGTGGTTGTTAAGTTAATCTTCATCGATTCTCTACTCCCTAATTTACTGAGGTTGCTAGGTCGTTAAATTCCGAAAAGAGGAAAAAACCAGAAAATTCAGAATTACTAGTAATATTAGCTTAAAAACCGAGTAGGTCAAGAAGTGTACAATTTTTCTATTATCAATAAAAACAGAGAGTTATGGAAATCACAAAAAAATTTTTGTGATACGATCGATGTTTCTGCAGGAAATCCTGTCACATTTCCAGATGCACAACTTGACAAATGAAACCAATGTGCAGGTTGATGCAATAGCAAAAATATCGAAAAACGTGAAATATTGCCGAGAAGTTTAACTTTCTGTTAACTAAAGCCGAAATAGATCACAAAATGGCGAATAACATTTATCAGGTAGTTCCTATTGAAAAAGCAAAAACGACTAAAAGCCCAGTCTGAAGTGATGTATACCTCCGTCGAAGCCGCGGAATTGTTAGGTGTCACGCCACGTACCATCCAGATATGGGCCGATAGCGGTGTTCTGCAGGCTCGCAAGACCTCTGGTGGGCATCGGCGGTTTTCTGAAAGTGTACTGGAGGCGTTTCTCAAAAAGTTGGAGACAGACAGCCAGGGTGCGCAACCGGAAGCGGCCAAAGCCCCGGCGAAATCCCGCCACTATCAGATACTGATTGCGGAAGATGAACCTGATTTACGAACACTCTATGAGATGACCATGGAGGGATGGGAATTGCCCATGGAGGTAACCGCCGTTAAAGACGGTTACGAGGCGCTCATCAGATTGGGCGTTGATCGCCCCGACATGCTAATCGCAGATCTGAGTATGCCCAAGATGGATGGTTTTTATATGCTGAATACCATTGTTAACTCGGGCAGTGCGACTGACACAGATATCGTGGTGGTCACTGCGCTAACCGCGGCCGATATCGAGGCACGCGGCGGCTTGCCCGATGGTATTACGGTATTCCATAAACCCATTCCCTTTGAAAAACTGCAGCAACTCATCAAAGACAAAATAAGCAAACGTTCGTCATAGCCGCCAAACCGCTGCCAGTGCAGGCATCTATTTACATCGGTGCCTGAACAATACTTCCATCGCAACTTTCATCGCACTCCGCGAGTAATTTACCCATTACTTCGGTGATAACCGACAATCGTTGTTGACTCTCCGGGGGCGTTGTTTGCCCCGGCATGATCCTCCGTATTGGTTTGTCCCTGAGCGTGCCAGTTTCACAGGGCTGCTCAAATTCCGCGCTTTTTCCAGTATTTTCCAGTTCTTGTCAAATTGCCGAATTAAAGCCCGGTATATTAATGGACGATGATGTTTATTGAAGTTCTTTGGTTTTTGATGCGATTAAAACGATTGAGCGCAATTTAGCCCCGACCGATGATTCGGCGGACTTTCCCTCGCCACAGAATGATTAAAAACACTTGCTAACAACGTTGTCCCTGTAAAAAGGGTACAAGGGACAGAAGCGCAAAGCGGCAAATGTATATTGGATGCGCCAGGAAAGCACTTAGCAAAGATCAGCATGAATAAAATTTTGTACATTATTGCGGTTACAGGGATGATGCTGGCAGCGGGCGTTTTATACGACCAACGTCTTGGTGACGATCAGCTGTTCATTATGGGAGTGGCTGCATCTTTTCTCGCCCTGAGTGTTGCCCTGGTGGCATTTAACCTTTCCGTCCAGCATCGAAACCGGTTAACGCCTTATCTCGGGCTATCCTTTTTGGCCGCCGGCATTATTGAACTGTTACGGATACTATTTGCCAAGGGCGTATTGTTATCGCCGGTCGCTCCCATTGACAATTTTAACGCCGTCAGTGGCGTTATCGACCAAGCGGTGTTCAGTATCATCCTGTCGCTGGGGATGGTGCACGCATTCAAGGGGCGGGGGATCTGGTCTGTGTTGCCCCATTACACTGCTTTGACGGTCCTGTTGTCCGGCACCCTCATGGTTGTGTTGACGCGTATCCCATTACCGTACGACATGTTAGCCGCCGATCGGGGACTTTACCGGGCCTTGGAACTGGCGCCCTGTATCGGTTATGGATTGTTCTTTGCCGCTGTTGTAAAGGCAAGAGCCCGCAAGCAATCCGTGAGGGAATATTTGCTGGGGCGCGCCTTGTTACCCTGTGTCCTGGTGTTGCTGGTGAGCCAGTTGGTTTTGTGGACTGCTCCGGACGCTTACCACGGTGCAACCGGAATCGCCGTAGGACTCAATATACTGGCCTACGTATTGGCTCTGGTTGCCGCAAACGTTAATTTATGGCGATACTCTGAATACTCCTTCCAGGTCGCCGGCGCGCGGTTGGCCACGGTCTTCAGTATCGCTCTGCTGATGCTGTCTTTGTTCTCTGTTGTGCAGTTCGACCGGTATGAGCGTGAAATAAAGAATAATGATGAGCAAGCGTTGGTGGCGCTGCTGCGAAAACAACACCAACTTAACCATATTGAATTTGCGATCCAGAATTATTTGTTGTTTGCCGAACAGCAATATCTCGATGACCTTGATCCGTTGTGGAAGCTGCAAAAAGATATTAGTGGATTACTTAAAGGTCGCATAAAACAGCAGGATTTACGGGAAATCAACCAGCGCTTTCTAGCATTACAGTCCATGTCGCGCAAGGTTCTGTCAATCGACGCGGAAGGCGAAGTGGGCCACAAGGTATTTATCGCCGAACAGCTATTAACAGGCATTCAGCAGCTCAGGAAGTATCTTGGTCGGATTCTCGACCAGGAATCCAGAGAGTTGTCTATCAGCAAGCAGCAAAAAGTCACGAATATTCACGATCAACTGGTATCCGAACTGGCACTGTTGTTGTCCATTATTTTATTTGTTGTTGGTTTCAGTCGCAGGCACTACTGGAATCAGGTTCAGCCTGTTATCAATCTGAATGAAGTGGCCAAACGCATAACCAGCGGACAGTGGGACATCGAAATTAATACCGATCGCAAAGACGAACTTGGCGCTCTTGGCAACAGTATTAACGCCATGTTGAAACATTTGCGATCGACGATGGATGAACTGGAAGATCGCGTCAATGAACGCACGGAAGAACTCGGTCGCAGCGAGCGTCAACTGCGAAGCATCATGGATAATGTCGACGAAGCGATTATAACCGCCAATGACCGGGGTATCATCGAAAGTGTCAATTCGGCTGCCAGTGATATATTCGGTTATGAGCAACAGGAGATGATTGGTTCCCCGATATATCACCTGATGCCAGCGGACAAGCGCGAACCACACATCAACGCAATAAGCCAGTATTATGAACAAGGCATCAAAAAAGTACTGGGTGAACATGGCCGGCACGAAACCGCCCTTCGCAAGGATGGCAGTACATTCCCCATTGAAATCGGGGTTACCGAAGTGATAAAGGATGAAAAAAGGGTTTTTATCGCGGTTCTGCGGGATGTGACTGAAGCTCAGAAAGCGGAAACTGCGTTGCGGGAAAGTGAACAGAGACTCAGCCGATTCTTTGATGCATCCCTGGAAGGACTGCTGTTTCATGAGCGCGGCCACATTGTGGACGCAAATAACGCTGCGCTCGCCTTGCTGGACTGCCACATGTGGGACATCGTCGGAAAAGATCTCGC
>JASFOJ010000251.1:0-4667 GCA_050116575.1 Gammaproteobacteria bacterium
CCGGTATGACAACACCCAGCGTGTGTGGTACGGCAAAACTCTGGGCAGAATTCAATAAGCAGGCGGGTCGTCATTCCGGCGCAGGCCGGAATCCAGGGAACACTGCCACCACCGTAGATTCTGGATCCCGGCCTTCGCCGGGATGACGGCGGTTCCAGGCTTAACTAAGTGCTATTCCGGTCAGGCCCCAATAAGAGGGCAACTGCTGGACTTCAGCAATCATTAGAGTGACGGGCCAGTGCTAAACTAGAGCATCCTTGGCTATTATTCGTATAGTGACAGGCAAACCACCCGAGCATGCAATTTTATAAATCAGGATCAATAGCGACCTCCGAAAACACGATCGTTCTTGAATCCGGCTGGCAGCTTACCTCAACAGAACCCGGGCTATGTGGAATACCCGCCGATCTGGACGGTACGTCGTTGGAATGGTTGCCTGCTATAGTACCCGGCACCGTTGCGCAGGCGCTTGAAGCTGCCGGCAGGTGGAGTACTGCCAGCAACGAGGATTTTGATGCCCGGGATTGGTGGTTCCGATGTGCGTTCGAATATAATGCCGATTCAGGCTCAACTTCGGCGGCGCTTCATTTTAATGGTTTGGCGACTATTGCGGAAGTGTGGTTAAACGGAGCCTGTATTGTTAAGTCTGACAACATGTTTTTAGAACATGAAGTGGACATAGCCCAGCATCTGCAGTCATCAAATGTTTTAGCCATTTGTTTTCGGTCATTAAATCATTCCCTGTCTCAAAAACGCCCGCGCCCACGCTGGAAAACCAAGCTTGTAAATCATCAGCAGCTGCGCTGGATACGGACCACCTTGTTAGGTCGTATTCCCGGTTGGTCGCCCCCTGTTGCACCAGTGGGGCCATGGCGGAGTATTGTGCTGGAAGCGGCCAACCCTGTATTGGTAACCAGTATATTGTTGCGACCCTACGTGGAGGGTAGCGAGGGTGTGATTGATTTTTCTTGCACTATCAAGCACAGGGCGGATGATGAACCCGCTGAAGCTGTTCTTGGGGTGGCGGGAACTAAAGCCATACTTCAAATAGAGAAATTGAACGTAGAATATCGTGTTAGCGGCCAGTTGCGCATTCAAGAACCTCAATTGTGGTGGCCCCATACGCACGGCGATCCCACGTTGTATCCATGTGAGCTGGATGTGAGACTGGGCGATCAGACAATGACGGTCGATTGCGGGGAAGTGGGCTTCCGAACGCTTGGTGTGAATCAAGACGACGGTGGATTCGACGTAGTTGTTAACAATGAGCCGGTATTTTGCCGCGGTGCCTGTTGGACTATCAATGATATTGTCTCACTCAGTGGTTCATCGCAGAATCTGGAGCGTAGCCTCATGCTAGCCCGGGAAGCAGGTATGAATATGCTGCGGGTTGGCGGTACGATGGTGTACGAAAGCGAATTGTTTTACACCTTATGCGACAAGCTTGGCATTATGGTCTGGCAGGATTTCATGTTCGCCAATATGGACTATCCGGTTGACGATGAGCAGTTTAAAGCCTCTGTCGAAGCTGAAATCACCCAACAGTTGCGGCGTTGGCAATCTCATCCCTGTATTGCGGTATATTGCGGCAACAGTGAAGTGGAACAACAGGCTGCTATGCTGGGTATACCTCGGGAGTTGTGGCGTAGCGAGTTATTTTCTGAACTAGTTCCCGGTCTATGCCAACAGTATCATCCTGATATTCCTTATATCCCATCGACACCAAGTGGCGGTGCATTACCCTTTCATGTTGCTACGGGTATTACCCATTATTACGGTATAGGGGCCTATATGCGGCCGATGGGCGAATTGCGGCGGGCGAATGTGCGTTTTACACCGGAATGCCTGGGTTTTTCCAACGTACCGGACGAGAAAACGATCAATGGGATGTTTGAGGGTGAGTTGCCTGTTATTCACCATCCCGTGTGGAAATCCCGCGTACCACGGGATACCGGTGCAGGGTGGGATTTTGAAGACGTTCGTGATCATTACCTGAAAGAGATTTTTCAACAAGATCCCGTCCAGCTACGTTGTTTTGATATGGATCGCTATCTGACCTTAAGCCGCGTGACCACAGGAGAAGTCATGGAACAGGCTTATTCGGAATGGCGTAGCTCGCACAGCTGCTGTGGCGGCGCTTTAGTATGGTTCTACAAGGATTTGTGGCCCGGCGCGGGTTGGGGCGTGGTGGACAGTACGGGAACCGCAAAAGCGTGTTATTACTATTTAAAGCGGGTTTGGCAAAATCAGGCCGTTTTTTTAACCGACGAAGGGCTGGATGGAGTTCATGTCCATGTCGTTAACGAAACCGTTGAAACGTTTAATGGATGTATTGAGCTAGCGCTCCTTAGAAATCACAGTGTTGTCGTAGCCAAGGCAGAGAAAAGCTGTGAAGTCGATCCTCGTTCGAAGGTGACGTTTTTATCCGACGAGTTATTGAATGGATTTTATGATGTTTCGTATGCGTATCGGTTTGGTCCGCCCAAGCACGATATAGTGATAGCCAGTTTGTATGATGCCGAAGGTAATGCCGTTAGCGAGGCCTTTCGTTTTCCCGGTGCTCGCGAAACTACTGCGCAGGGTAATGTAGAACTAATGGCAGAGGCTGCGGAAACCGCAGAAGGAAATTATCTGCTGCGCTTGCAAACCGACGTTTTTTTACAGGCTGTATATTTTGATGTTAAAGCTTATATTCCCGATGATAACTATTTTCATCTGACCCCCGGCAAGGAAAAGCAAGTTTTATTCAGGCGAAGTGCGGACAATCCGAAAAAATTCAAAGGTTATATTCAGGCATTGAACCTGGGCGAACCAGTCAAAATCGTTGTAAAAAACTAAATCGGCAGCGACTTTATTAATGATAATCATAATGTCATTGCGTTGTTAAGAGAACAAATCCTTCATTAGAATTAGCCGGTAATGTCTAAATATTCAAACGTTAATCGTAATCCTTTGTATTTTGGCGATTCGCACAATTCGCTTTTTGGCTGGTATCACGCCCCCAAAAAAGATTCTCAACCGCTCGTCATGGTGATTTGTCCCCCAATCGGTTACGAATATGTTCACAGTCACCGCTCGTTGCGTCATCTGGCAGATCATTTTGCCCAGGCAGGAATTCCCAGTCTACGGTTTGACTATCACGGTACCGGTGATTCCGCCGGGATGGACGAAGATCCGGATAGGATTTCAGCCTGGCTCGCCAGCATAAAGCGCGCGATTAAGCAGGCCCGTTTGTTGTCAGGGTGTGAGCACGTAGGATTACTGGGATTTCGCATGGGAGCAACGTTCGCGGCGATGATTGCCGCAGATATGGAATTGGCGTGCCTGGTGATGTGGGCGCCCTGTCTTCGGGGACGGAATTTCACGCGGGAGATGAAGGCGTTACGTATGACGGGTAAGCATGAAGTTTCCGTGTCCGACTCCCACGAAACCATCATAGAAGGCGGTGGCTTTGTGTTGACGCAGCAAACGACAGATACTCTTGCCGCTATTGATTTGCGTAAGATTATGCCAAAACCAACCAAAATTTTGGTGCTCATGCGGGACGATTTAGCTGATACTTCGCAAAAACTGGATCAATGGGCGGAGCAGGGTTTGGAACCCGAGTACCGGGTATTTTCCGGGTACGCTGATATAGTGGCGGAGCCACACTACACTAAAGTACCGTTTGATGCTATCGAACAAATAGTCGATTGGGTGGCAAGTGGGATCCAAGTGAACACGGCGGCGCAGAAAAACACTCTGACAAACACTGGTGATCTTGATCAAGCAGTGGTTCGACGCCGCCAAACAATCGTAAGCCCTTCGGAATATGAGATAGAAAATATTGACGGTAAAATGATTGATATCGAAGAATCGATTTTTCATTTTGGGGAAGATAACCGGCTATTCGGGATACTCAGCAAACCGTTGACCGACGCGTGGAAAACGCAGCCCACAGTGATATTGGCCAATGCAGGCGCAGTACATCATGTCGGGCCTAATCGGCTTTACGTGTTGTTGACACGCAATTTATCGCGACTGGGACTGCGCTGTTTGCGTATGGATTTGCCGGGTTTAGGTGATAGTTTTATTGAAAATTTCGCCGGCGAAAATGATTCTTATGTCGCAAGCGCGTCAGAGGATATTGATGATGCGATTAACGCTCTAAGGGAAGATGCGCACAGTTTTGTGGTCATGGGACTTTGTTCCGGCGCTCACGCGGCATTTCATGTGGCATTGGATTTAAAAGCGCGGCCCATTGTGGAATGTTTTTTAATAAATCCGCTAACCTTTTATTGGAAAGAAGGTATGTCGCTTTCCGCGCCGCCCAACGTTGATAATCGGTGGCACTACTATAAACATACAATGCGGAACAAGCAGCGTTGGATAAAGTTTCTGCGTGGCCAGGCCAACACTAAAGCGATTCTAAATACTATCAAAGAAAAAGCGATAAAATCCGCATTAAGCGCTATGTATAATGTTCTGGAGTCCTTGAACCTGGCTTCACGACCCGGTGACAATCTCAACAGGGATGTAAAAGATGCCTGTTCAGGCGGCAAAAAGTTGTCCTTCGTTTTTTCGTCTCAGGACCCCGGGTTTGATATATTAATGTCCAATGCAAAAAATGCTGTTAAAAAATGCATCAAACGAAAATCGATTAATATAGCATTCATTGAGGGAGCAGA
>JASFOJ010000252.1:0-4594 GCA_050116575.1 Gammaproteobacteria bacterium
ACGGTAGTAGTAACCCGGCCAACGTGTCTCCTTACGGAACAGAGTATGATGGAATACAGACTCTGAAGTCAGGAAACGATGCTTCAGCTCCCATGCACGTAGTAGTTCATGGATATCTGATGCAGCGACATTTTCCAGATCCTGTCCCAGAATGTACATTTTCTTCAGACCGATGTTCAGGAGCTTATCGTTGGTCATATAGTTTACACCAAAACCACCGCAGTACTCATCCATCAACTTCTGCAAACGATCAAGACCCTGCCTTGGATTGATGAAGTTGGGATTAACGCTACCAGCAACCACTTCGTTGCTGTAAACCTTGTAAGTTTCCAGTGGCTTGTAGATCTGTTCCTTACGACGATTGATCTGAGAGTCAGAAACACGGATGCCCTCCCCTTTGCCATCATCGATGTATTTACAGGCAGCTTTGGCAGCCAGACGACCTTCTGTAAATGAACCCGATGAGAACGCGTGAGGTGTACCACCCACCGCATCACCAGCACCGAACAGACCTTCAATGGTCGTCATACGGTTGTAGCCCCAGAAATACTCTGGTGGAGATACATCTTCGGGACCTGAACACCAGGCACCACAACCGGTGGCATGCGAACCCATGACGTATGGCTCAGAAGTCGTCAGCTCAGGGTTTTCGTGTTTAGGATCAACGTCAGTTGCAGCCCACAGTACGGCCTGACCAACGGTCATACCCAGGAAGTTGTGCCAGCCAATCTCTTCAAGATGAGGATCCTGGAAGGCTTCCATGGTGACCATGTGGATAGGACCACGACCGGCATTAACCTCGCTGATAATTGCGTGGTTACGCAGACAGGTTGGAATTGGACGGTGAGTGGTGTGAGACGCTTCTGGATCCAGGTATTCTTTACCCACCCTTTGCTGCAGCTCAGGGAACCATTTTGATTCGTACTCTTCGCCATAGGCATTCTGGGTATAAGTTTTCAGATGCAGGAAGTAAGCACCGACAGGACCGTAACCGTCCTTGAATCGAGCCAGTACGATACGGTTTTCCATTTGCGTCATCTTCGCGCCTGCTTCGATCATGAGACCATAGGCAGAACCGGATGACCATGGCGCGTACCAGACACGACCCGCACCCTCACCCACCGAACGCGGCTTAAAGATGTTAGAAGCACCGCCGGCGCCACAGATAACGGTCTTGGACTTGAATACGTGGTAGTTACCGGTACGTACGTTGAAACCAACAGCACCGGCAACGCGGTTCTCTTTGGATTCATCCATCAATAGATGGGTTAAGCAGACGCGATTGAATACCTTGTCTGCTGATTTCTTTGCTGCTTCTGCAACAATCGGCTTGTAAGATTCACCGTGAATCATGATCTGCCAACGACCTTCCCGCAGGAATGCGCCGGTTTTGGTGTTGCGCATGATCGGCAGACCCCATTCTTCGAAATTGTGAACCGTGGAGTCAACGTGGCGCGCCATATCGAATGCCAGATCTTCACGTACCATACCCATCAGGTCGATACGTGCATAACGTACGTGATCTTCCGGGTTGTTCTCGCCGAAACGGGTGCCCATGTAACAGTTAATGGCGTAAAGGCCCTGGGCCACCGCACCAGAACGATCGATGTTGGCTTTTTCCGCAATGACAATTTTCTTGTCCTTGCCCCAATATCTTGCTTCAAATGCAGCACCTGTACCACCTAAGCCTGCACCTGCAACCAGGATATCAATATTGTCTTCAATAATTGTCTTGTAGCCCATTAGTAGTAAACCCCTTCTTTCATCTCCAAGCCATTTGATTCCAGTGTATGTAAACCACCTTCATCCATGCGGATGAATTTAGGCTCGCTAAATAATAGTTCACCGTCTCGCATTTCCTGGCTAGGCGCAGGCTCGCTCTTGAGATTAGGGTAGGCAGTGCCCCACGGCTTGGTCGTGATAGGCGCCAGTAGGTCCATGTCTTTTTTACCGTTGCGAAACTTAATGCGCCAGGCAATGGTTCCTTTTTCTTCATCACGATTCACGCGGACCGAGTGACCCAGTGGTGCGAAATCTGCGTAGCCACGCACATCAATGGCGTTCATCGGGCAGGCTTTTACGCAAGAGTAACATTCCCAGCACATATTGGGTTCAATGTTGTACGCACGACGAAGCGTTTTATCGATGTGCATGATGTCCGAAGGACAAATATCGACGCAGTGGCCACAACCATCACAACGCGTCATATATACAAAAGTTGGCATTTTTTTTCTCCTTCTATCGACAATTTATTAGTAGTGGCGTGGCGCTTCACGCTTGATACCCAGGCCCATGTTCGGCGGGTTTTTGCCCATATATTCTGGAATATCCGGAAATTTTGCATGAACTTCAGGATCTGACAGGTCGTAGTCAGCAGGCAGGTTCTCTCGTGAACCATCAGCCTTGGTGATGCGTTTCTGGAAAGCGGCCGCGGGCTTGAAGAACATGTGGGCAAATTTTGACCAAAGTACGGAGCCGAATAATACTGTGCTGGAGACGACAAACAACCAGAAGAACAGGATCGCCCATACGCCCCCCTCAGCCGATCGCAGGTACGACCAGATGAGCGCAAATGTCGAGGTGGTCAGCAGCGAAACGATAAACAAGTCCGCGCGCTGTAGCTGGTACCATTTATGGCCTTCCGCGGAGACATCCACCCGGATAAAGAACCAGAACCAGTAACCACCCACGGCAAGCATCAGGGCGCCCAGGTGCCACAGGAATGGCCAAAATTTAGGAGCCGGCATGGCGGCGGTCGGGTACGCAAACACCAGGGCAACCGTGCTGACAATGAAAATAACAAAACCATACATGGTCAATAGGTGTGCTAATCGGCGCTTCGGATTGCAGAATTCGCTTGATGTGAGCACCTCACTGGTGACCGTGGCCACGGCAAGGCCCATTTTTTCGCCGCCGCTCACTTCGCGCTTTCGCATTGCCTCCGCCTTTTTGGCGTTTTCAAAAAAGTATCTAGCGCTCTTTTTGTGGATGACATCCAGTATCGTCCCCCCCACTACCAGGATGAACATGACAATGACATATATCTGCATCGCCATGGGAGAGATGAAAGAGGGAACATCAGCGATAGGATTGCTGGTGATCATATATCCGGTCTCCTTGCAATTTTTATCATAATTTATGGTCTCGAGACTTTCCTTTCTTGGGCGCCTCGCCTGTTATTAAGAGAAGAGGTACTCCCCATTCTCGAATCGCCGCCTATATTACGCATTCATGGCGCGTATCGCCAGTATATCTCAATGAAAATATGAATCTTCTTACACGCGCGGCACATTAGTTGGAAGAACCAGGGCCAAATCCACATAAGTGGACTGGCCATTAATAAAATGTTTTAATAGTCGGTAAAATTAATTTAAACCTCCCCCCCTTATGATAGGCGAATAAGTAATTTTAATAATCGAAATAATTGCTCTGAAACCCGTTTTTTACAATGTGAGTAAAACCCGCGATTATATACTTTTGTTTACTTTGACTCCAAATAACATGCATCTTTAATTGACATGGATCCCTATATTTTTTGGCGATCTCAATTGCCAGAACTCGGCCTTGTTCTGAATAATGCACGGCGTCCCGTCGAACTGCCACCTTATTCCCGATTGTTACGTTCCGCCTACACCCTTCAGTTAAGTTTCAACTTTTCGTGCGGAACTCGGTAACCTAACG
Organism: Gammaproteobacteria bacterium; assembly: GCA_050116575.1. GTDB lineage: Bacteria > Pseudomonadota > Gammaproteobacteria > SZUA-152 > SZUA-152 > JAKEGK01. Next base: position 3,682 of record JASFOJ010000252.1, read on the forward strand.
CTCGTATAATAGGCGCAACTATACGAGCCCCCTAATTGACGCATTTGATTAGACGCAAAAATTATAGCTTTCCCTGCTAATCTCCCTGATTTTTTTAATTTCGCCGTCTTTATATACCTTAACAAGGTCCTTCCCGCGCAATTGACACAAAGTATCCCACTTGAGAACCACTAAAAAACCATCTGCGGTTTGCTCATATAATTCTGGTTGCGTACGTAGCTGATAGCTTTGGTCATAATTCAACAAAACTGACAGCTCTGCCTCTGTATCTATTTCTCCAAAAAAGTCAATCAGGCCACTCCTGGAATCAATAATAGTCACATTATAATCGCGCAAGGCGACAGCATAAATTGGGCAGAATGAGGGTAGACACTGAACGGCAAATCCACCTTGAGAGACAGCGTCTGTTACAATTTGTACCTGAGTACTATCCAAATTGTTAAAGGAAATGTCGTCATATTTAGCAATCACTTCATCGTCGGTAACATCTTGCTGTGGCAATGCGCCGCGTCTAATTTCCCAATAGTTGTATTCATCACAAAGGTGGAAATCGGATAACAGGTAATTCTCTGAAAACACCGAAGATGGCAAGTTGCTACTATTATCCCCTTCTTCTGCGCATCCAGTTATAAAGTAAGCCCCCGGCCAACAGCAGGATTGACCCTGTCTGCCTTATTTGCTGCGTTTTAAAAACATAGGAAGCAAAGCCCGGCGTTGATCCTCCGTGACGGCGTGGGGATAACGCTCAAACAAGGTTTGCAGATAAGCCTTTGGTTCCCAGCCGTTGGCTTTAGCGGTTTCGATCAACGAATAAAGAAAAGCGCTGGCGTGAGCCCCGCGAGGGCTTCCTGAAAAAAGCCAATTCTTCCTGCCCAGTGTAAAGGGCCGTATCTGCTGCTCAACTGGGTTGTTG
>JASFOJ010000253.1:0-4464 GCA_050116575.1 Gammaproteobacteria bacterium
CACGAGGCACCTCAAGATGGGAAATTCTAAAAAAGACACAGCAGGTACGACAATTCCCGAACCCGCTCACCCGGTGCACCGCCAGGAACCTCTACCCTGGCATCGCCCCAAATCCAGGGGAGAAGATCCGGATGCACCGCAACGCATAAGAGCAATCCTGGCAAGCCCCAGTTACCAGCAAGCAGACCAGGATGTCAGCTTTCTCAACCTCGATGAAACGCGCGGTGTTCGCCTGCAGATCGATTACCAGAAACCAGAATTATTGCTTGAACAACACGGGATCCAGCATACAGTTGTAGTATTTGGCAGTACCCGTATCCCGGAGCCTGCATCGGCGCAACTGAAAGTCAACGCGTTACGCAAACAATGTGATGCCGACCCGGAAAACAAAACACTTAAACAACGCCTGGCTACCGCGGAGCGCCTTCTCGCCAAGTCGGTTTACTATGATGTAGCCAGAGAACTGGGGCAACTGGTCGGAAATGCCGGCAAAGGCCCCAATGATTGCCGGTTACTTTTAATGACCGGCGGTGGACCCGGCATGATGGAAGCCGCCAATCGTGGCGCCTTTGATGTCGGCAGTAAATCCATCGGCCTGAATATCAACCTACCCCATGAACAATATCCCAACCCTTATATAACGCCCGACCTGTGTTTCCGGTTTCACTATTTTGCCTTACGCAAACTGCATTTCCTGTTACGCACCAGGGCGCTGGTGGTGTTTCCCGGCGGCTACGGCACCTTCGATGAATTGTTCGAAACACTGACTTTGATTCAAACCCGCAAGATCAATCCTATTCCTGTTGTCCTGGTTGGTGAAACATACTGGCGACAGGCTTTCAATGTTGATTTTATGGTGGACGAGGGTGTCATCGACGAGGAAGACCGCGAACTCTTCTGGTATGCCGAAGACGCACAGGAGATTTGGAAAGGTATCCAGTTATGGCACGAGGCAAACGGCACTCCGCTATTTACATAATAATATGCTGGCATTAGGGTTAATACAGACCTTTTATAGGATCAGGTTAAATACGAAAAATAACAAGAGGATGTCACAATGAAAATTTTCTTTCACGGTGCTGACCGTGGCGTCACCGGATCCTGCCATCTCGTTGAATGCGCCGGGCACCGAATTTTAATTGACTGCGGCCTTTATCAGGGCAGCCGCGAGCTGCACGAGGAAAACGCCGATGATTTTGGATTCGACCCGGCGAGTATTGATTTTCTGCTATTAACCCACGCCCATTTGGATCATTGCGGACGCATTCCATTATTGAGCAAAAGGGGTTTCAAGGGCGAAATCATCACCACGGCAGCGTCAAGAGAACTGGCCCGCCTGGTCATGCTGGATTCCGCCCATTTGCAGGAAGAAGAAGCACGCTACCGGTCCCGCAAAAAGGCGCGTCACGGAAAACACAACAACAGCGGCCTGCTTTATTCGGTATTGGACGCTTTAAATAGCACGGAACATTTTGGCCGTCCCGCCCACTACAACGAGGCGATTGAGCTTGCCCCCGGATTACGGGCGACTTTTATTGATGCCGGGCACATTCTTGGATCGGCCTGTATTTATCTGGAATTGGAAGAAAACGGCCGGCAGCGCACGATATTGTTTTCCGGCGATCTGGGTAATGCCGAAAGGCCTTTCCTGCGCAGTCCCGCACCGCCGCCAAAAACAGACGTGGTGGTCATGGAAACCACTTACGGCGACCGGCTGCATAAAGCCCTGACGCCATCCGTGGGAGAGTTTTATGAAGCGCTAAACGACACCTTCCAGCGAGGCGGTAACGTCGTTGTTCCCACCTTTGCCCTGGAGCGCGCACAGGAATTATTATTCTACCTGCGAGAAGGTGTTGTGCAAAAGCGGTTACCCGCTTCCACCCAGGTGTTTTTGGATTCACCCATGGCGATATCAGCGACCGAGATTTTTGAACGTCACCCTGAATGTTATGAAGCTGATGTGGCCGAATTATTTCGTGAAGGCCGCGACCCGTTCCACCTACCGGGCCTGCACTTTACCCGCGAAACCAGTGAATCCATTGCACTGAACCGTATTGGCGGCGGCGCGGTAATTCTCGCCGGTTCCGGCATGTGTACCGGCGGCCGGGTCCGCCATCATCTCAAGCACAACCTGTGGCGCACGGAATCCAGCATCATCTTCGTTGGCTTTGCCGCCAGTCAGACGCTCGCTCGCGAAATTATCGACGGCGCGAAAGTGGTTCGTATTTTCGGCGAGGAAATCAGGGTAAGGGCGAAAATACACACCATTAACGGCTTTTCCGCCCACGCTGACCAGGCGGAACTGCTAGCCTGGCACCATCAGATCGGGACGCCTGACCGTACCTTCCTCGTCCACGGTGAGGAAGAAGTCATGGCCACGTTTGCCGGTAAGCTGCAAAACACGGCTGTTGAAATGCCGAAATTGGGACAGAGTTTTACACTGTAAGATATTAAAAAGGATGAGAAGGAAAAGAGGTGTAATCCCGAAATTGAACCCTTTCCCCAGATAGCAACTGGTCGCTTCATAGGTCTTATCACTCTTTGTCGGGGTTCGTCGCTCACCCCAACCTGCGCACCGGGAAGGCAATTTCAACGTAATTGCTAGGTGGCTTTCAAGTTACCAGTCCAAGATACAGCAAAACGAAAAATGCAATGACTTTGGAAAAAATAACCATAATAATAACTTCACCAATGTTTGCTTCTGTGAATTTTAATAGCAACCAAAATAATACCACCCAGGATAACACCAAGCCTACATAAGGCAGTTCACCTACAATCGCAGAAGCTGCTGTAGCAATAAGCAATTCCCAAAACGAACAATAGCTTCCCGACCAACCGGCACCTGTATAAACTTGCATTAATTTCATTCCCAGCCAAAGGAAAAATGCGGTGAATATCAGGCTGAATACTATATTTAAAAAAAACTGCAACATCTTTTTATAACCCTAACATTTACATAAACCATACCCACGAACTGCTAGACAAATTGGCAACCACAAGATTTAAATCTATACGTGCTTAATGGGCAACAGGCCGCAAACAATGTTTTTGCACAATCCGTTTCACTGGCTTTAACGTATTTCTCCATGTCAATTTAGCCCGGGAAACCATCCTTGGTCTTTGTATGGACATATTGACTAATGGGGCAAGCCGGGTGGAAAAATTTTTCTTCACGTGATTCAACCCTATACCCAGATCAATTAGACTTGTGTGGTGCAGCTCAATTTCCTCTTTTATGACCTCTAAAATTAACAATTTCGCCGGCGAATAGACCTTAAACGCCGGGTCAAACGACATAACCTTTGCAAAGTAGATTTCCTTAAAAGCAAACCCCAGTACGAAAGCCGCTATTTTTCCATCCAGTTTCAACCAAAAATGCCGAGCAATGCCATAGTTGGCGGACCAGTCAAGAAGCTTAAAAAAAGCACTGGAGCTTTTCTTATCTTCAAACAGCGAATACCTGTCCCGCCCGCTTACGAGATGCTCTTGCTGGCGGATTTTATGCAATCGAACCGCTTCACTCAGCAAAGAATCAGCCATATTATTTGTCGAAAAAAATTCAACACTTGAGAATTCTGCATCCAGTAATTTACGGCAACGACGAAGATCACTACGATATTTCGCAGCCAATCCCGCCAAGTACTTTTCAAAAGAATCCGGTAAATCAATTTTGGCCGATACGACTTTATCGTCCGCTATTTGACTCTGCGGAAACAACTCGAGGAAACGTCGTAAATTCGGGGAGCTTTTAACGGCATACCCCAACTCAATAACATCCCAGCCCAGATTCTTATCATTTAACAAAAATTTATAGAACGCAACGATGCATTTATCGCGATAACTTTCATCGATAAGGAGAAAGTCCATTTCCTCAACTTTTAGCAAAGGCCTAACAATATCACCCAACCAATATAAGCGGTTAAGGTGGAGTTGTTTAACGCCTTTCTGTTCAAGGAGAAACGGCGCCAAAGCGACCATCTGCCCGTTTTCTTCTGCAATTAAAAAGGCGAGATTATCGGAGTGCTTGTGGCAACGAATTCCACGGCACCATACTTCCAGCATTGATTCAAGCCAGCCGGAAAGGCAATATGGAACCGCGTTTTCGCATTCTTTTATAAAGGAATCATATTGGTCGCGAAACGCTAAGATTCCGGCAATATTAGTAATCAAGCGAACTTCAATCAATCTAATCTGCTCTTATTCGTCAATTTATATTTAACCAATACTACAGGAAGCATGAAAATGCTAATAATTTAAAGCAAGTAGCCTGGATGAAACGTAGCAGAATCCAGGCTACTTGCTAACCGCTGAACCGATATATCAATATATGTTACTAAAGCGGGGTCGGTGGTTCCCCATTAGAATCACTTAGGCTAGAGCTGCATAAAATTTGAAATGATATGTGGTGGCTACGGGTGGATTCGACAATCTTGCCGGGAGCAAGATTGGTCGCACATGGTGCGC
>JASFOJ010000254.1:0-4444 GCA_050116575.1 Gammaproteobacteria bacterium
AAAAGTTCTATGTCACCCACAACCGCTTCCCGGCCGACTTGTCGGAAATCGGCCAGCAAAACCGGCGCGATCCCTGGGGTAACCCTTATTACTACACCAATGTCTCCACGGCAAACAACAAGAGTGCGGCGCGCAAAGACAAGAATTTAACACCGGTTAATTCCGACTTTGACCTGTACAGCGCCGGTAAAGACAAACAAACCCGGCAGCCCTTTACTGCCGCTGTTTCCCAGGATGATATTGTCCGGTGCAACAATGGTTCGTATATTGGCCTGGCCACGGACTATTAATCGGCGCAAGCACCGACAGCCCCTGCGGCATTAATAAAAGCACTACAGGATAAAAACAACTGCAACACGATTACCATCAATTTATCACAACTGATTCACTAACAGCGGACATTACGGGTACGCCTGTAGTGCAACTGAACACTCGAACGGATACCAAAGGACACCCTGGTCAATAGCGATGAAAGTCAGTTATTCATTGTTTCAAAGCCGCGTGGCACGGCGCCTGTTTGTGCTGTTTCTGGTGTCCTCTCTCATCCCCATTGCCACGCTGGGATACCTCAGCTACGCTAACATGTCGAAAAAATTCCTGGAGCAAAGCCGGCAACACATGCACCAGGTGGCGAAGTCCGTCGGCTATACACTCATCGAACGGCTGGACAATCTGCATCGCGACCTCATGGATGTTGCCAGGCAATACCAGGAATATACCAAGGCTGGTATACCGCTCGATAAACTGAAAGTCAGCAAGCACATACGCGATTACTTTTCGGCGATTGTTGTCAGCTCCGAACGCAGAAAATACCTGCCGATTTACAACGGCATTGACGAATTTCCAGAATTAACCGCCGATCAAAAAACACATCTGCAAAACGGTGACCCCGTACTCACCTTCAGTGACTATTCAACCTTTCAGAAAAAGTTGTTACTGGTGCTTTCACTTGACCTCAGCTCGGACAACCCCAACCTGATGATCGCGGAAATCAACCAAAAAAAGCTATGGAATATCGAAGCGATTATCCACATCCCATCCTTTGCCTGCATTACCACGGAGTTGTACGAAACATTGCATTGCTCTGCCAGCGATATCAAGCTGGACGCTATGAAGCGCGCCCTTCGGCAAAACAATGAGTCGTCCGCCATTTTTAGTTGGAAGGAGAACAACACCGATTTTATAGGTTACTATTGGACCATCTTTCTCGAAGGCAAATTCGCCACCGAGCCCTGGCTGGTAGTCCTTAGCAAACCCAAAAAGGAAAACCAGGCATCCATTGAAAGCATCAAGACCACATATCCAATCGTCGTCCTGCTGGCATTCCTGCTCGTTATCCTGTTGACCACCAGCCAGTTGCGCCGCTACCTGACACCGCTGGAGTTACTGCAAAAAGCCACCAAGCAAGTGGCAAACGGCGACTTTGCTACCCAGGTTTCCGTTTCCAGCAATGACGAATTCGAAGAACTGTCCGAGTCATTTAACAATATGGCCATTCGGCTGGACAAACAGTTTAACAGCCTGTCCACCATGGCGGAGATTGACCGCGTTATTCTGTCCGCCACCAACAAGGATTTTGTGGTGGACACCGTATTGCGCCGCATAAAAGATGTCGTGCCCTGCGATTACGTGCAACTGTCCATCCTTGAAACGGACACTATAGTCAGTGACATCAACAACAACACGAAGAAACTGAATGAATGCATCTTTAAAAATAACATTCAGCTCGATGATGGTGACGTCCGGCTGCTCATCACCCATCCCAAATATATGACCATTAAGGCAACCCAACACGCACCCAAGTATGCCAAAGACATCGTCCACAAGGGCGTCCGGTCACTGGTTGTTTATCCGATAATTATCAACGACCAGTTACATTCGGTGATTACCCTGGGCTTCAGGGAAACCCAAACACCCTACACCGATGACCTGGACCATGGCCGGGAAATGGCCGACCGCATCGCAGTGGCGCTTTCCAACGCCAGCAAGGAGGAGAAAATTTATGAGCAGGCGAACTTCGATTCACTGACAAAGCTGCCCAACCGCACGCTGATTAACGACCGCCTCGATCAGGCGGTTCAACGGGCCCGCCGCGACGGTAGCCAGATAGCAACGTTATTGGTGGACATCGACCGGTTTAAAGCCATCAATGATTCACTGGGACATACCGCCGGCGATCAATTACTCATTGAAGTCGCTACCCGGTTAAGCAGCGTCATTAGTGAAACCGATACACTGGGACGCCTCAGTGGCGATGAATTTGTCATCATCCTGTCCGACATAGGTTACAGCAACAATTCCACCTCCATGATTACCTCTACCGCGGAAAGTGTACTCAACGCCATCAAGTATCCTTTCGTGATACAAAACCATGAAGTAGGTGTTTCCGCCAGTATCGGTATCTCCATGTTTCCGGCGGATACCCGCTACACCGAGGATTTATTGCGCTTTGCGGAAATCGCCATGTACCACGCCAAATCGCAGGGCAAAGGCGCTTACCAGTTTTATTCCAAAGACATCAACGCCAGTTCCATTGCGCAACTGGTCCTGGAAAATAATCTGCGCCAGGCGATACGCAACGATGAACTTGAACTACACTATCAACCCCAAGTGGACCGCGTCACCGGCAAAATTACCGGTGCCGAAGCCCTGTTGCGCTGGCACCATCCCGAACTGGGCAACTTGACGCCGGCGGATATGCTGCCTATCGCCGACACCTCGGGATTGATTGTGCCCATAGGGGATTGGGTGCTGCGCAAGGCTTGCACCCAAATCCGCAGTTGGCTGGACCAGGGCCTGCCATCCCCTCGCGTTGCAATCAACCTGTCGGCCCACCAATTCAGGGAACAGAATCTGATTAAACGGGTAAGACAAATTCTCAAGGAATTTGACCTGGATGTCAGTTACCTGGAACTGGAAATCACCGAAGACACTATCATGACCGATGTGGACAAAACCACCGTAACCCTGCGCACACTAAACGAAATGGGTGTGCGGTTGGCGGTAGACGACTTCGGCACCGGATATTCTTCGTTAAACTACCTGGCCAAGTTCCCCATACAATACCTTAAAATAGACAGAAGTTTCATTCGTGATGTTACCCGCGACCCCAATATGGCTTCCATCGTGGCAGCGATTATTGCCCTTGCCCACAGTTTGCGTATGCAGGTGGTGGCCGAAGGCATCGAGACCCAGGAGCAATGTAATTATCTGGATCGTCTGGAATGCGATTTATTCCAGGGAAATCTATTCAGCATCCCGCTACCGCCGGATAAATTTGCGGCGTTACTTACCAACTACAATTTCAAGGACGATACCGACATTCAGTCCGTGAACAAGTAGCCCGCGGCAGGCAAAATTCGTAAAAATGTAAATCGCTCATAAACCACCTCTTTACTCCCGGGTGACGCCATCTCCACCCACATAAATTTACTGCCCACCGCATTTGTTTAGACAACAGCCTTTATATCAGGCAAACTTTTTACAGATCCCGTTATCCAATATTAGATCCAACGGCAAATTGCAAAGTCATGGAAACAGCATCTAAAACGACCCTATCCTGCAAAGTGTTGGCAGGTGTTTTCCTGTGCCTGTTAATAACGTCATGCACGACGAAAATGGCCTACAACTACATGGACTGGATAATTGAATGGTACGTGGATGATTTGGTAACCCTTGATAACAACCAGGACTGGCAACTTACCAATGCCATTGAGCAGGAAATATTATGGCACCGCACCACGCAATTGCCGCTCTATGTCGAGTCGCTGGACCAATTAATTTACAGCATAGAGCATGGATTAAAAATCGAAGAGCTGAGAGAATTTTTTCAAATCAGCGAAAACGCCTGGACAACGCTGACGCTACATGCAACACCGACCGTGACCCGTCTTTTCCAGAGTTTAAACGACGCCCAAATTGACGAATTAATGAAAAATCTTGAAGCACAAAACCGCGAACTGGAAGAAGACTATGCCAACAAACCCAATAAGGAATTAGTCGAACAACGCAGCGAACGCATGACCGAACGGCTGGAAAGCTGGACCGGGAATTTAAACAAAAGCCAACAACGTCTCATTGACGACTGGAGCCGGCAAGTCCAACCCCTGTCCAAACAATGGATCGCCACGCGACGGGCCTGGCAGGCAAACCTCGGCCAGATACTGCGCAACTACCGCGACAAACCTGTTTTTGCCAAACTTATTCATGATTTGTTTTACAACTACCGCAAATTCTGGCCGCAGTGGTATCACGACGCGTACTATCAGAACATTCATCTCACCTTACAGATGATCACGGAACTGATCCAGCAATTAACACCGGCACAGAAACAACATCTACTAAAAGCGGTCAAACGTCTACGTAACAATTTCCAGGAATTGTCAGAAGATACCTGATTTTCGGATATCTCTGTCGGAGTGAAACAGGTATCACTTTTACATCG
>JASFOJ010000255.1:0-4353 GCA_050116575.1 Gammaproteobacteria bacterium
CGGTATCCAGCAAATCTTTCAAAAAACTGGTTTCCGGCCTGCGCCGGAATGACGACCCGCCTGCTTATTGAATTCTGCCCAGAGTTTTGCCGTACCACACACGCTGGGTGTTGTCATACCGGCGTATGCCGGTATCCAGCAGGTCTTTCAAAAAACTGGTTTCCAGCCTCTGCCGGAATGACGACCGCCCGCTTATTGAATTCTGCCCAGAATTTTGCCGTACTACACACGCTGGGTGTTGTCATACCGGCGTATGCCGGTATCCAGCAGGTCTTTCAAAAAACTGGTTTCCAGCCTCTGCCGGAATGACGACCGCCCGCTTATTGAATTCTGCCCAGAGTTTTGCCGTACCACACACGCTGGGTGTTGTCATACCGGCGTATGCCGGTATCCAGCAGGTCTTTCAAAAAACTGGTTTCCGGCCTGCGCCGGAATGACGACCCGCCTGCTTATTGAATTCTGCCCGGACTTTATAGTCTTCGGGCGCTAGACGGTCTATTCAAAGTTTCCCTAAATGATTTACAAAATTCACTACAAATACAGTTTTTTCAGTGACGCCGTCGCACGCTCCCAATGTTGAGCCATGGTGTCAAGCGGCGCCAGATTCAGCGGTTTCTTCCGGTTCATGGCCCGCGCCAACTGAAATTGATAAGCCTTTGCCCCATTGGAGAGTTCATTGATCGCCGCGATTGCGTCGTCTAGTCCGCCCTCGCCTTGCTGTTGCAACCATTGCAAATAAGTATGCGCCAGTTCATAACAAGCGCCATATTGACGAAGCGTTGCAAATGAATACTGGTGAAAAGTCTCCAGACTTTCATTCATCAGCCATTCAAGGTCTTGTTGAAAACGCGGTTTGAACTTTTGGAACGGATTTTGATCAGGTAGCAAAGTAAGTTGCTTTCTTAACAGGTTAATTGAAGTTTCCAGAAGCCTAGGTTGCGGCAAATTACCATCACGCCGCATTTTTGCGAACTCAACATAAGGCGGCAGCATGGCTGGATCAGGTTCGCCATTGAGACGAAACACCTGTAAAAAGTCCTCGCCATCCAGGTGATAATAACCCTGGCCATGAAAATACCCCATATGATTATTGTCGATATCAATTTCGACAACGGCGACAGTGGATTTAACATGTGCCAGTTTATAGGCGGTACCGGCCGTATCGGGTAAATAATAAGAATCCAGTTCCACCAGCACCGGCCGCCCCAGGCCCACCTGTTCTTCCACGTGTGCCACCAGCGGTTTCCAAATGGCAAGTTCCTGGATATCCAGGCCATAGAGATCATACAAATCAGCCAACGGAAATTTAAAAAACGTCCATTGGTCTCCTTCAAAATCTATAGCCAATGTGAAAGGCAATGCGGCAATGGGCTCATGCCCCAGGGCGTGTACCAGTTCAATTAACACATCGGCGTAACAGTTAGTTTCCGCCCAGGTGCGGTCTTTACCATGTATCAGATGGCGTTGATAATTATTCGGATCCAACGCGATGATCTGCTTCATCATAACGCCAAAACCTTGCGCACCTCGGCAGGCCAGCTTTTCGGTTCAAAACCGTGTTTCTTAAACAACGCCAACGCAATACGCTCCAGACCAAACCCAATACACGCCGTATGGGCTACATCACCTTCGTTGTTTTTAATATCAAACGCGTGCCCAAAGTGATCCATATGGTAGTTGGTTGAAACAACGGCGGTGGGCTTTTCAGCCGTCGCTATCGGTACGACCAATTCATATTTTAAATCCTGTTCCCGTTGTGTCGCCGCCATAACGCGGCCTCCCCGACCGAAAAATGGATCGTTGGCCACAACCGGTTTCGCGTCAAGGCCAACAGCATGCAGCATTTCTTCGCCGCGCTTCAGCCAGTAGTTACGATGCTCCAGGGCTTGCTCGGCAGTACCCAGGCGTACGTACTCACGCTGACGAAAAATCTGCATGCGCGCCGGGTCCACGGATGGTTCATGACGAAATACGAAGGTTCGCAGGTCCACGATCCTCCCGTTTTCCGGCAACGTGCCGCTGGCCGCCGGGTAAAGCGGATAACACGCCGCGGGCACCATCATTACTTCCGAGGCCTCCAGGCATTGACTCCAGTCTTCATTATTCTGTTTCTTATCCACCATCTGCAGAAGTTCTTTTTCATTACCCATAAAGCTATGAATAGAACCCATGAGATTAGGGAATGTTTCTATATGGTCGGTACAAAGATAATGTTGGCGGTTCATTACCGGTGGAAACCGCATCACTTCCGCATTTAAATGCGCTCCCATTTGGGTAACATAGTCTTCAAAGCGTTCGATGATGTCTTCAAAAACGCCGCTGCGCCCATAAACGCCATCAACACCGGACGGAATGAGCAAACGGGCATCGATTAACTCGTCCAGATAAGCCTGATAGGCTTCCGTAATGGGATCGTCTGAAATGCACATGTTACGAATCACCCCTCTTTATGAACCATGAGCATGGTCGCGTTGTGATTCATAATTCGATCGTTGTTGACCATCAAAGCCGCTCCGTACGCATCCCGCAGCTGGCGGGATAAACTGAATTTCGAATCGTTACGGTACGATGAGATACCGCAAATCAACATGGCGCGGCCAACAATATCAACGATCAGTTGGGAACAGGACAATTTCAGGTTGTTAGTGCGTATGGAAAATCCAAAGTTATTGAACGCCTCGGGATTACCGTCTTGCAATAATTGGTCATACTCCACAATCGACGCCTTGATATTATTTCGCATCGTTTGCAGAACACTGTCCGTTTCCGCCAGGCGAAGGGCGGATGTCGGGGGAACACTGGGATTTTTTCGGGCCTGTTCGCGAACGAAAGCACGGGCCAGGTTAACAGAACTCGCCGCGATACCGGACCAAAGCGATCCCCACACGATATGAGAATAAGGATGCATGGTCTGGCTGAGAATGTTCGCAAAGGGTTCCGGCAAAATTTGATCCGTCGAACCACTGGAAGTCAGCACAAAACCGGAACTACAGGTACCCCGAAAGCCCAGGGTATCCCAGCCGGAAATCGGCTCAAGTGTGTAATTTTCCTTTTTCACCAGAACATGAACCTGGTCGCTGGAAGGCGCATCTTCGGACCGGCGACTAGTGACCATGATGTCATCAGCATCGACGCCGTAAGAAATAACAGGGGCTTTCTTGGTCAATTGAAACTTGTCACCGTCAACCTCAACCGCGCAGACACTGGAACGCAAATCCCCGCCGACGCCGATTTCCGTTGTCGCAGAAGCGATCAGGCGCTGTTGATCCACCAATTCCTTCAAATAATCCTTGAAGTATTCCGAAGACCCACAGTGATGAACGATACAGGCCACCTGGATTTTGTGCATGGCATAAACCATGGCTGTGGAGCCGCAATACTGCCCCAGCACCTCGCAGATCTTTGCCACCTGCGCTGTATTCAAACCCATACCACCGAACTGTGCCGGCACATAAGCGCTTAAAAGCTTCGCATCTTTAAGCGCGTTAATGGCTTCTATGGGAAAACGGGCTTGTTTATCCACGTCATCGGCTGCGGGCAATACAACATCGTTGCCGATTTGATGGACGCGTTTTAGTAATTCCTCAAAATCTTCACATTCTGAGTGCAGATGGCCAAGTGTCGCCATGATATAGTACCCCAATATATTATTTGTACTGGCAAACGCCTCGATTGACGCTTGCTTGCCGTTTGGCTAGTCTTTCAGTTCTTCAATAGCCTCGGATATGGATTCAATGCTTTCAAACGTTTTCCTGCTTAACATGTTTTCAGGAAATTCAACGTCGAAAGCATCTTCCAGCGCCAACATCAATCCAACGGTGGCCAGTGACGTCAATCCAGCATTATAAAGATCACTATCGTCGGTAAGGGTCTCAATACCAACCGGTAAGCGCCCATGTTGCGCGACGATATCACGTATTTTCTCTAGAGCCATAAACTACCTTCTAACTTTCTGTATGTTTTACGTACAATCCGGGTCATTATAGATGACTTTGATGTCATGGTATATCTTGTTAATTGTCGGAAAACTTTACACTTTTTTAATTTTGGAGGGACAATCTAAGGTTAGTTAGTTTAACGGCCTAAAGGTGGAATATTTGAGCAACACGAGTTCCAGTGGAACCTCTATAACCAATTGTTTTTTTTATAATTTTTGTTAACGATATGTGCGGCAGGGGTACGATTAGCAAACTGATTTCGTAACTATCTCATTTTATTAATATATTTTTACAATTGTTGTTCATGAGCGTCCAACAATCTTGTAGATCCCGCCGTTGTAATAAATAACAAAAACTTCGCCATTGTTCCCCTGCGCAAAGGACACTGTGAGATAACCGCCCTCTCGTTTCTCCT
>JASFOJ010000256.1:0-4320 GCA_050116575.1 Gammaproteobacteria bacterium
GCTAACTATATGAAGCATGTCGCCAAGCGGGAACTGCAATGTGACGCCGGAACCCAAGTGCCTGCTTTGCCCGGGGAGACATCACCCGCCGATAGCGATGCAATCGGCGCCAACGACCAGTCCACCGCAGCGGAACCTGCTCAACCCAAGATTGTATCAGCCGTGAATTACACGACTTCTGATGTTGGTGTCATGGAAGTGATTGCACAGTTTACCGACGTCAAAGGCGATTCCGGCAAACTGCGTATCAAGGCCGGCAGGATACTCAAACTCAGTTGCCATTGTGCCGGAAAACAAGATCCGCACGTTTCCTGTGAAACTATTGCCAGTGACATCAACAAAAACTATGTACCGGGTAAAATAAAGGCCAAACCCAACACGTGACCCGGCTTAATCCCGGGCATGGGTATGCCGCTCTGGGATGGATTCTTCATAGCCCGGCCTGGCGCTGACAAAAAACCAGAATGCCAGGGCACAGACCAACGCATTAACCAAAGCGATAAAAAGCGAATTCAACATGACATCTTTGCCGTATAAATAACTGATAAACGGCAATGCCGTCACACCGTAAATAATGGAAACCAACGGAAAGCCTGCAAATAACAAAAACCCCCAGCGCCGGTTGCGGTGAACGATCCACAACCCCAGTAACGGCAGAACAACCAACAACAAACTCAACACCGCCAATACGGATTGCAGCGGATGACCGGTTTCGGCTGATTTGGTCACACCAAACGGCGCCAGCCATACTGCCCACATCTGAATGGCTGCCAGCAACTCGACAGCACCCAATCCGTACCCTGCTTTTTTGTTTCTCATTTTTTTAACTGAATTGTTTGTTTATTCAAATAATGGTCGTAACAGATATCCAAAGCTACTGTTGCATATCTTACCGAGGTTAGCGAACCATTAATATGACGACATTGTCGGCTACATCATGATTGTTGGAAAAGACGAATCCAGTGCTGTTGTTCGGAGCTTGTCACGGCTGAGCAATTAATAATCAAACACTCAAAGAATCTTTGTATTTTAAATAGATAAACGCGTTTATTTACAAACCAATTGAACTCACCTGGTGTTCAAAATACTCGCATCCGACGCATGCCTCATTTAAGATGTTGCCCATGATTACGCACATACAGATCCGCAATTTTGCCATCGTCGATGAACTGGAGTTGCCGCTTAAAGACGGCATGACGGTATTGACCGGTGAAACCGGCGCCGGCAAATCCATCCTGCTGGACGCCCTGGATCTGGCGCTGGGTGGCCGCGCCGATAGCGGCGTCATCCGCCACGGCTGTAAACGGGCGGAAATATCCGTAGGCTTTGATCTGGGCAAATACCCGTCTATTAAACAGTGGCTGCAGGACAATGATCTCGATGAAGACGATGAATGCCTGATTCGTCGCACCGCCTCCACCGATGGCCGTTCCAAGGGATTTGTCAATGGCAGCCCCGTGCCCATGCAATCGCTGCGTGAGCTGGGGGAACAACTGGTGGACATCCAGGGACAGCACGCGCACCAATCGCTGCTAAAACGCGATATGCAGCGTGAAGCGCTGGACGGCTTTGCCGGCCATCATGACCTGGTGGCGCAAGTGAAAACCCATTTCCGCGCCCTGAAAAAACTGCGTGAGCAGCAGGCCATGCTGCTGCAAAACCGTGACGAACGGGAATCCCGTATCGAGTTACTGACTTACCAGAACCAGGAATTGGAAGAACTGGCCTTGCAGGACGGTGAGTTCGAGTCTCTGGAAGAAGAACATTCGCGGCTGGCACATTTAAATCAGATCCAGGAAGGCTGCGAACGGACCGTTTTTGCCCTGCATGATGCCGAGGAACAGTCCATTATTCACCAGTTGAACCAGGTGATCAGCCAGCTGGATAAACTACAGCAATACGACCAATCGCTGGAAACCGCGCTTAACATGCTCAACGATGGTTTGGTACAAATCGAAGAAGCATCCACCGAACTGCAACAGCACCAGTCCGCCCTGGACATGGATCCGGAACGCCTGGAATGGATCGAAACCCGCCTGGGTCAGATTCATGATTTGTCCCGTAAACATCGGGTGGATCCGCATGAATTGCCGGCGCTACACAAGAGCCTGGCTGAAGAACTGGCGCAATTGCTGGCGGCAAGCGACCAGTCCAATAATCTGGACGAACAAATCAGCCAGGCGGAAAAAACCTATTTTGAGGCCGCCGCCCAATTAACGGCGAGCCGCAAGAAAGCCGCCAAAAAACTGGAAAAACAGGTGTCGGGAAATATCCACGAACTGGGTATGCCCAATGGCAAATTCGTGGTGGATTTCACCGAACACGATGATATTGCCGCGACAGGCATGGAGCGCATTGAGTTCCTGGTCACCATGAATCCGGGGCAACCGTTAAAGCCGTTAAACAAGGTGGCGTCCGGTGGTGAATTGTCACGCATCAGCCTGGCGATTCATGTGATCACCGCGGCGACGGGGAGTATTCCCACGCTGATCTTTGACGAGGTGGACGTGGGTATCGGCGGCGGCACCGCTGAGGTAGTAGGCCGCATGTTGCGGGATCTCAGCAAAGATCGCCAGGTTCTATGCGTGACCCATCAACCCCAGGTTGCGGCGCTGGGCCACCAGCATCTGCAGGTCAACAAGTTTACCTCGCAAAAATCCACCAAGGCCTCGGTCAGCGAACTCAATAACAATCAACGTATGGATGAAATCGCCCGCATGTTAGGGGGGCTGGAGATTACCGAGCAAACCCTGTCCCACGCCAAGGAAATGATCGAGCGCTCCCAATCCCAGCCTGCCTGAGAGCATCGCACGACCTCAGCCCGGCGGCCAGGAAAACGGCCGCCCGCCCAGGATGTGGACGTGCAGATGAAACACCGACTGTCCCGCCTCTTCCCCGTTATTCACCACTAACCGGAACGCATCTCCATAACCCTGTTGCGCGGCCACTTCCGAGGCTTTCATTAGCAAATAACCCAAGATGGCCTGGTCACCATCTTCTGCGTCCGCCAGTTTCGGTATGTGTTTTTTCGGTATGATCAATACGTGCATCGGCGCCTGGGGATTTATGTCCTTAAACGCCAGACACACATCATCTTCGTAAACAATATCCGCAGGAATCTCTCGATCGATAATTTTCGAAAAAAGAGTTTCTGACATAGAGGGCCGTCCTTTTAATTGCTGTCTTTGAATTGCTGTCTTTGAATTGCATTTTACTTGAGTTCTACCCTGTATTCTGTGATCACTTTACTGGTAGTTTGACAATGATCGTTGATCGTTCGGCGCGATGTTATTGCTTGGACTGACAATCCTTGCATACACCATAAATATTCAGACTATGGTCGGTCATGGAAAATCCGGCTTTTTTTGCTATATCCTTTTGCCGTTGTTCGATGACTTCATCGACAAATTCCTCGACCTTGCCGCATTTAATGCACAGGATATGGTCGTGGTGCTCACCATGGTCCAGTTCAAAAACCGAAATTCCGCCTTCGAAGTGATGGCGATTAACCAGACCGGCGCTTTCAAATTGAGTTAATACGCGGTAGATGGTAGCGATACCCACGTCTTCACCCTCTTCCAGCAGTGCCTTATAGATATCTTCCGCACTCAAGTGGCGTACATTGCTCCGCTCCATGATTTCCAGAATTTTCACCCGCGGCAGCGTCGCTTTCAGGCCCACGTCGCGAAGATCCTTACTGTTCATTGACACCATCCTTCTACTCAATCGATTTTTTTGTTTCAGTACCCAAAAACTATTTTACCCGCAGACAGTCTGACAAGTCAGTTCTATATCAGGTAAAATACCGCCATTCAATCAATAGGGACTTTCATCCAGCACCATGTTCGTCAATAACAATATTAAATTTATTATATTTTTCAGTATCTTAGCAAGCCTTGCTGGTTGTTCGATCCACCGTATGGATATTCAGCAGGGCAACGTGCTCACCGAAGAAACCCTCAATAGACTGGTTGTGGGCATGGATAAACGCAAAGTGCGCGGCATTGCCGGAACGCCGCTGATCCAGGACCCCTTCCGTACCGACCGTTGGGACTATGTCTATACGTTTCTTCACGGCATTACCCGGGAAAAACAATACAGCTACGTGACGCTGTTGTTTCAGGATAATGTATTAGTGGATATTAAGGTCCACTCAGAACCACTACGCCAGGACGAAATTAACTCGCTGAACCGCCAGCTACGGCGCGGTCATTCCTAGCCACTGTTAACGTCGAACAATACATAAAATTGAAAAAATACGGGAATGCCGGGAAGCATAAGCGTGGCGCCAACGTCGCGCGTTATCGGCTGTTACCAGCC
>JASFOJ010000257.1:0-4293 GCA_050116575.1 Gammaproteobacteria bacterium
ACGAGCGCATCGAACTGTCCGCCAGCCTCCCCCTCATCTACCACAGCAACGGCTACTTCGATAATGCCATTGAAAAATGGCACGACTGGCTGGGCCTGACCAACGACCGCCGCGACGACTTCCCCAGCAACCACTTGTTGTACCAATACAAAAAGAACGGCGTAACACAATATGAAATGACCGACTCAGAAGGCGGCCCGGGAGATATCGTACTAAGCAGCAAATACCAACCTCAAGGATGGAGCCTTCCCGGCAGATCATTGGCCTATAAACTCGACCTGAAACTACCCACCGGCAACGCCGACAAACTCACCGGCAGCGGTGCCGTTGACGTATCCCTATCCGTACACGCCATGGACCGCCAGGCACTCGCGCGATTCAACCTGGGAATGTACGCCGGAGCGGGCATAAGCTATCTGGGAAACAGTGATATTTTATCAGACATGCAAAACAACGTAATCTATAGCGCCTACCTCGGCAGTGTTTGGCAATTCCACCCCGCCTTCAACCTCAAAGGCCAACTGGACGTCCACAGCGCCTTCTACGATAGCGAACTGTCAGCACTAGGCACCGAATCCGTGGCGCTATATATAGGCGGAACCTACCAACCCCACAAAAACCTCAGCTACGAACTGGGCTTCGGCGAAAACCTGCAAACCGACCCCACGCCGGATTTTATTCTTTACTTCATGTTGAACTACACCCCAACCGACAAATAATTTTCATCATACATCCAATTGTGATGCGGCTCCACCGCATCCTACTTCGTGGTTCCAACTAATCGCATAGGCAACATAGCAATAAGCGAGTATCACTGATGCGGCAGCTCGTAGGGCGGGTTTATGCCCCTAGGGTGCATTGCCCGCCTTTAAACACCAATTTGCGAAGGCCGTACGACCGACAGTGGGTAGGGTGGGCATCGCCCACCATTAAAATCTAATTTCCGGAGGCCGTACAACCGTCAGACCACACAGCAGGCATTGCCCGCCATCAGATACAAATTGACGGAGGCCGTACGACTGTCAGTCCGTAGGGCGGGCATCGCCCGCCATTAAACACCAATTTCCGGAGGCCATACGAGGGTCAGTGCCCAGGTCACTGCGGTAAATGTTTGGCAGCCCGCAATAACCTGCCAACCCTAACATCACTGAACAATTTTCTAAAATAACCCTCTCAATCCCTGGAGTCTTTCTCGGTCACCGAAGTTGCAGGTCCAGAGCACTTTTCGCTACGGCACAGTAAATACGAACCAGTCCTCGTCACCGAAATCACCATTGTTAAAAGAAAACGAATGATCCTGGATTTCATCAAGTGTCAACAGGGTTGCGTTTTCCCGTTTGTTGTCCATTGGTTCATAAATATCCGGTATTTCAGGAACCCCAGACGACGCCGCACCGAAACCGTTTCGTGAAATACTGATCGAATATGCTCCACCAATACCAGAGCTATCGCTCACCTTCAGGTAATAGGTTTTGCCCGACTCCACAACCAAAGCATCATTGGGGAACACGTTATTACTGGTATATATCCTGGTAGAGGACCAGTCACTACCTTCTTCATAAACGTTCACATACGGTTTGGCATATGCGCCAATGCCATTTGGCACCAGTTCTACATAATATGTAGCACCATTAAATTCACTCACTTTCAAATCAAAACTACCACCGCCAGAATATCCGGAGACTTTAATATACAACTGATTTGATGTGGGTGATATGATACATCGTTCGGAAAAATCCAGTCCATCGTAGACTTTTCCGGGTGGGCATATAGCGTTGGAAAACCCTGGGTCACTGTAGATAGTCATTTGCGAATTCCGATACAATTCGTTTAGCGTTACCTGGTACGTAACGCCCGGTTGAACCACCACAGAATAGAAACTACCCGCGGTCCCCGCATGTTCCCCGCTATAAGTAAACGGCACGCTTCCCAGGTCTACGGGCGTACTTAGGCTACCTTGAGGCAAAAATAGCGGACCCGCAAAGCTCAGAGTAAACGAGCTACCGCCCTGCGTTAAACTACCATCGACTTTTACATACATATAGTCTGAGCTTGGGTTGACGACACAAGGTTTTGGCATTACGCCCAATTCCACAGAACTACAAAGCAAATTACTGAACGCAGCATCATCGTAAATACTCAAACCGATATCGGGATCAATAGCGTTTAACTCGAACACATATCGAAAATCCGCATCATCCTGCGGTACCGTGAACGCGTAGTAGCTACTGGACGTATCCACCTCACCTGCTAGTGAGTGAACATTGGAATGAACGGACTGCCAATTGTATTCAATAGGCTGAGTTAAACTGCCCTGTGGTTGATACGATGCTTCCTTCGCATCCACACTAAAAGAAGTTCCATAGGTGCTGGAACTTTGTACAGCAATCTTCATTGGTCCTGTAATTGGGGCTAAAAAGGTACACGAACCCGCGTTGCTATCGTTACCGATAGAAAATCGGCAGGGTAAGGGCAAAGAATTTGTCGGGCCGTCATACACGTCAATAGTGGCAGTACCGAAAAAATCACCAACAGTTACAGTATAAAGCTTACCGCTGGTAACACTAAAGCTATAATAACTGGTACCGGAGGCACTTACCTGTGCGCCATAAGGTATGGTTAACACATCCAAGTCTACCGGTGTGGTCGAAGTACCCTCTTGCATATAATAATCTACTGGCGCCATATCCAGAAAATAGTTAGTACCGAATCCACTACGCGCACCTCCAACCAGAATAAACAACTGACTATTCACGGGTGTTACAATACAACCATAAGTAGAACTCGTATTATCCTGGTGACACATCAAATCGCCTAAATAATCACCATCGTATACATATAACGCGGCGCCATCGCCTTCGTCGTCGTACTTGGCGATCTGGTAGGTAGTACCCGGTGAAACGTTCACGGAATACATACTATTAGTGAACGAGTTCACACTGCCTTCATGAGTGACGGGCAAACTGGCAAGGTCAACGGGATTGTCAACTGTCCCCTCACCGGTATAAACGGGACTCGCCCCATCAGCATAAATTACATAATAAGCTCCCATCGCAGCCCCCGAATAGGCTACCTTCACAAAAACGGATTCCTGATCAGTTGTAAACTGACACGCTTTGCGTGCAGTATCGGTACTCGTATCTTCGCAAGCCAACTGACTGAATGCCGCATCGGAATATACATATAAAGAAACGTCATCTGATGGTTGAGCAATCTGTACCCGGTAAGTATTCTGCTGGCCTTGGTATGCGGAAGGAGCAGTTAACTGCAACTGATAAAAACTCTCACCTTGTCCCACAAAACTATAAATGTTGCTTACCCTAAAAAAACCCTGATGTAATGGCCGCAGCACCGGGTTTGCTGCCGTTCCCTCATTCTCTAGAGAAAAATCGTTGTCGTGCGTTACATCGAACTCACCCGAAAATGCAATATTGTTCCCTAAAGCATTGCAATCGCTGCCATATTCCACCACCCAGGTTGCACAAAGACGCACGTCATAAGTACCCTGAATACGACCGCCTATATCGTCATAACGCGTAACATTAATATCGACAATTGCATCCTGGTAACCTTTTGAAACATACGCGTCACTTGTTCCGAATTCATCCGGTATAAAAAAAGCCTGCGCGCCCCCATTGCTGTAACTATATTTTCCCGTAGAGTTGCCGTTAAAATACAAACGAAACTCCAGCCTAGACGATCCCATCAAATCCATATTTTCATTATTAACGTGGATGATCGTCCCACTGCTGGAAGCATCTTTCCATATACCACCACCTTGAACGCCGATGGCATCATAATTAGCTAAAATATTGGAATAATTATAGGGACCAATAAAAATATCAGGTGGCGAATTTTCGACAATGCGATTAGTAGTAACTGAACCACCATCGTCAAATTCCAGCGATACAAAATCTGCAGCAGAACTATTAGTGTTGTCGCTCGGCGGACCATCGACCGGGTCTTTGACAGGATTATCGGTACCATCATTATTTCCACCACCTCCCCCACCGCCGCCGCTACATGCTGTTAGGAAAATAATGATCAACAAACATACATACCGATATGGTTGCCTGTGATTTGACTCGCCGTCGGTTTTAATTATGGAATATTTACGGCTCATACTGACCTCCCCCTAACTTGATACGCAACGCCATGACTGCCCACGCAGTTCTATTTATATGATAAAAAAACCACTGCAATTATATCGTTTACTGACTTAGTTTGCTATGACCGAAAATTAAGGTATGCATTGAACGAGCATTTTAAATACTTTATTTTGATTATTATTTG
>JASFOJ010000258.1:0-4279 GCA_050116575.1 Gammaproteobacteria bacterium
CCTGGAAGGGCGACGATGGATTTAAAGCTTTTGTTTGGTCGTCGGTCATCAGCTACAACCTGATGAGATTGGCCAGAGCCGAAAGCGGCTAGTCCACTGCTCTTCCTTACAATGGGTGCAAAGTGCGTACGCCAAAGCTTTGGATGTTTTCGTATGCCTTTAAAATAGGAAAAAGCATGCTTTATGAGCAGATTTAATAGCAAAATTTGCAAACATATAGAGTTGATCAATAAGAACCGGCACGAAAAGTAGCTGCGCGCCAGAATATTAATAAAACAGCCATTTATGGATGGGCACTAACGGCTGCCTTCATTTGCTTCGGCGCGTCAGCGCTGAAGTCAAATGAAAGGCTTGGTTATAAATATTTTTAATTTTAATCATTTTTAGATGGATCTTTTGGAGGTTTATCCATATTTTTCCAGATTTTATGCAATTTACTTAAAATGGATGGTACTTTGTGCTTTTTATAGAACAACTGCGCAACAAAAAAAGCAACAATACAATAAAAGGTGAAAACAAACCAACGACTCATTTCGTAACCTGTTTCCCAGCCTGCTCCTAAAATATTACCGAAATAGTATGGAACGGCAGTAACAATACTAAACACATAAAACTTATAGTACCCCAAATCTTCCCCTAACGTGGTTGGAGCCAATATTAACAATACCAACAACAGTATAAGTGCTGCCATAAACACAAATACCCCTATCAGCCCAAATATAAAACGTCCAATAAGAGGATTCTCAATAGGTGATCGATTTTTCATGAACTAATATTTATAACTAGTATTGGACGGACCCGAGGGCCCGTATATGCTGGATAAGAAAGTGCCAATATGTATGATTAAAGTATAGACGATTCAATAAGTTAATGAACGAACTGTCAGTATAACAAGTTTGGTAAGTACTGGCAGCAGCTCTTTTAAGTTGTTGTTTGTGAGCGGATTAATTTAAGGGGCGTGGGTCTCCCACGTTGGGTGGATGCACTGAATATCTATTGTACTTTTAGATGGCCATTTATATATATGTATGGGCAATCTTTGCGGTCTTTGTGCCGCCGCGCCTTTGCGCTGAAAATTCTGTATCAGGAGCTTTTTTCAAACCGGCTCATGAGACGGAACAGGCCGAATATGGCGAAAAACAGTGCAATGCCCAGCCAACGGGAATCTCGTGTCTCGGGGGTGTAAAGAATAATTAAACCGAAGCCGGCGATCAGGACGTTAACCAGTAACAGGGAAATCAATCGGTTCTTGTCAACGTGGCGCTGGAGTAAAACCCCCAACAGACTTACCAGGATGATAATAACGAGCAGGATGGAAAATAATTTTATGAGGTTGGCCCGCTCCGGGTCCGGTCGTGTATCACGTTGTTCGGTGTCCCCCAGTTGAACGGTTTTTACCATCCCCATGTCGTCGATGGGATCCTTGGGGTGAGTTTTATAGTAGGCGGCGATATCATTTACCACGTAGGCACGGTTAACCATGACGCGACTGGTTAATTTTTCTCCCTTCAACGGGATCGACAGGATGCTGTTAACCACCGATCCTCCGCTCTCCAGTTCGCCAAATACCGTGTATTTACCATCAAGATGCGGCGCGTCGCCCAGTAAAATCGAAAATGACGTGGTGGCGCTGTCGGGATCATTGTCATAGCGCGCCATGGTGAGCCGGCCCTTGAGGTGTTTCACGGTGTCGGAAAATTCGGCCTTGATGTTGGTTATCAGGTCGGCCTGTTTTTTTGTTAACGGCCGCAGCCGCCGGTAAGAATCGGCGAATTGAATAATAAAACCGGGTATGACCCGCATTACACGGGTGTAATTGAAAACACCATTTTGGGTTAATTTGAGTAATTGCGATACATGCCGTGGCGCCACATCGGGATACAGGGCAAACACCAGGTCGCCCTGGTTGGTGGAGAAGATGATGTGTTGCTTGGCGATTCGCAGTTGTTGCTGCTCGGCGTATAGTGATTGCGAGAACAGCAAAGCAGCGCAGCAACCGACGCACAGTAAAGTTTTGGTGATTATGGATTTATTCACAGCGGAGTTCATGCCGTTGCTTTGGCTTCACGGGGCGGTTGCGCTGCGGGTGATGTGGTCAGTTGTTCGAAGGTCATCATCAGCGGGTGCGACACGGTTTTATTTTTCAGTTTCCAGATGACACCGTCAACGAAGAAATGGTGAATCTGGATGGCCGCAAAAATAATGGCAGTGGAAAATAATGTCGAATAACCCAGCGAAACGCCAAGCTTGGGCAGCATGTAAAACAGCAAGGCCCCGCCCAGAAAATTGAAGGCAAACCACCGTGTTGTTTCCGATACAACGTATTTTCGGGATGGTGCGATGTTGTTGACGTCCATTTTCTCCTTCAGTTGGATACTCCAGGCAATCAACATATATTGCAGGCTGTGCAGCATGGGTACGAATTCCTGGAATGAGGGCGTATAAACCGACTGTACAAACCAGAGGTATTGGGTGGCAGCCGGCAGTACCACAATCAACGGCAGCAGCCGCCGGTTACGATAACTCCAGTATATGATCGTGCCGATAAAGGCAACCAGCGCAATCCACATGGCGTATTCGGCAATATTCGCGACCCATTGGGGAATCTGCATGCTGGGATATTTCACGCCGTAAAAGTCAAATCCTTCGCGGCTGGTTTCGGCCCTTATCGTGGATAAAAAATAAGTACCCATGACAAAAGAGATAACAACGTTGCGTTCCAGCTTGCTGAGTTTGATGCCGCTGCGCATGGCATATATGAACGTTATGCCAATAGTCTGGCCGCTGAAGTGGTAGGGCGACCACAATATAAAAAGTTTGACGAAGTAGGGCGCCACCAGATCCTTGAATAAAAAGCAAAGCACGGTACCGCCGATAACGATAAACGGAACGACATAAGCGGTAACAGGGTATTGTCGTATATTATTACGCGATTGATACAGCCGGTAGGTGGACATGGAAAAATGCGGCCAGTTGATAATCCAGGACAAGACGATGGCGGTGGTGATCACTTCCGGCGTTCGCACATCGGTATAGAACAGCAACAGCGCGGCGAACAGCACAAAGGATGCTCCTCCGATAAAGAAAAAATCTACCGGTGCGTTGACAAAATAAAGGCTACGCCTGGCTTGCGCGTTTTGCATAATTATCTGTTAATTATCATGGAATCGGATTTACCAGTGTAAGTAATGAATTGGTAAATGTGAATAGTATATTGGTGCCGGGAACCCCGGAGCGACAGGTTTTCCTTGTATTTTCTCGGTATTTCGAGTTATGCGAGCGGCGCGCGCGGACGTCCCATACCGGGCGGAGAATCCGCACTCATCACCTCAATCGGGGGTGGTATGACCTTCTCCTCGCATCGCGGGATCCGGGGCTGGTAGGCCCTGCCAAACGCCCCTGGAATACGGGCTACAGTAGGTACCAGCTGCTATCGTTACCTGAATACCTATAATATAAATAGTACCGCCATTTTACACCGGTCGCGGAATCGTCCGCATTTTTGCGGCACAGCGGCGCGTCAGTCCGCAAAAAACAACCGCTTAGCCTATTTGTGCTGACAATTTGCTCAATTATTTCGCCAACTTACCGATAAAAATGTAACATTCGCGAAGTCTCGAAAAACATGGCAGCACAATCTTTTCGTCTGGTATTTAAGGGCAAAATTGCTCCCGAACAGGACCTTGACCAGGTCAAGGTTCGCATGCAGCAATTGTTTAAAAAAGACGCCCAAACCATTGAAAAACTGTTTAGCGGCAAAAAAGTGTCGCTAAAACAGGGGCTTAATCAGAGCCAGGCAATTCAATACAAGGAAAAACTGCGAGCACTGGGTATTTTGTGCGACATGGAAGCGCAGGTTCCGTCAAAAGTCGCTGCGTCACAAACCGACACTTCCCAGCCAACGCCAATACCGAAAAACGGCAATCCCCTTAAATTCGCTGATATTGACAAGGCATTCACGGGAACCATTCCCAAAGTCGATCCATCGTTGACCTATAAGGCGGGCATTGTAGCGGTGGGACTGACAATGGTGTTGTTGCCCCTGTTGTACCTTGCGTTGATTGCGTTGATCGGGTATGGCGTGCTGCACCACGCGATGGTGAATACATCCTGGATGCATTCCCTGGGAGCTAAGCTGAGCACCGTGGCATATGTTACTCCGATGGTTGCCGGCATCACTGCTATATTGTTTATGCTCAAGCCGCTGTTCGCCCGACCTGCCGGTGAACCCAAAACCGTTATTCTGGATCCCCTCAAGGAACCCATATTTGTCCATTTT
>JASFOJ010000259.1:0-4227 GCA_050116575.1 Gammaproteobacteria bacterium
ATTGCATAAAACACCCCTGTAAAGGTACGGTTAACCCGGCAAAATGGATGCTCCGCGCATTTTTACGTATTGATCCGGAGTCATCGTTTCGATCTATGCAATTAAAGAGGGCTAATTTTTTATTGAGACGCAGGACGATGGAAAAAATTCATCTTTTTTCAGTAAACTAACGCAGGACAATGAACACTATGACGCAAGATGCCAATAACCTGATATGGATTGATCTGGAAATGACGGGGCTGGATACGCAGCGAGACTGTATTATCGAGATTGCCACCGTCGTTACCGATGCAAAGCTGAATATTCTGGCCGAAGGGCCGGTGATGGCAATCCATCAGAGCGATTCGGTGATGAGCGGGATGGATGAATGGAACACCAAGCAACATGCAAAGTCGGGTCTGACGGAGCGGGTTCAACAAAGCACGGTTAACGAACAACAAGCGCAGCAGCAGACCATTGAATTTTTGCAGCAATACGTGCCCAGGGGCAAGTCACCCATGTGCGGTAACAGCATTTGCCAGGACCGGCGTTTTCTGGCCCGTTGCATGCCGGAACTGGAATCCTATTTTCATTACCGCAACCTGGATGTGAGCACACTCAAAGAGCTGGTGGCGCGTTGGGCGCCGGAAATTGCCAAGGGATTAACGAAAAACAACAATCACCTGGCGCTGGATGACATTAAGGATTCCATTGAAGAGCTCAAATATTATCGGGAGCATTTTATCCGCTTGCCGGAAAGCAGCGGAAACCATTGAAACACGTTGCTAGTTGGTGGCGCTTGACACGACGGTGTTTTAACGACAAACTTGATCACTATGAGCAACATTAATTTTCACCGAGTACGTATGACCATTATGCCCCTGTCCGTGTGGCTGCGCGGACTAAAGGGACGGGAATCTGCGTGCCCCGTGAAGCAAAGGGTGGAAAAGTTGCAACAAAGGTTAGAGACAAAGACTTAACTGATTAAAGCACCCAACTTCTTCAAAAGGCCGCAGATTCGCAAGAACTGCGGCCTTTGTCGTTTGCGGGTATGCGTTTCGTGCCTGCTTTGGATATGGAAGATAAGGCTGCTTCGAAAGACTACGCCATAACACATAATAAAAGGTGAATAACATGATACCGGTGCCAATTGCATTTTTAGCGGTCATCCTGATCTGGTCAACGACACCGTTGGCCATCCAGTGGAGCAGTGAAGGCTGGGGATACCTGTTCGGTATTACCGGCCGCATGGTGCTGGGCGCGCTGGTGTGTGTGGCCCTGGTGCTGGTATTGCGCCAGAAAGTCCCCCTGGACCGCAAGGCCCGGCAAACCTATGCCGCCGCTGGCCTGGGGATATATGGGGCCATGATGTGCGTTTACTGGAGTTCCCAGTATATTCCCTCCGGGTTGATTGCCGTGTTATTTGGCCTGTCGCCCATTACCGTGGCGGTGCTGGCGGCGGTGTTCCTGGAAGAGGACAGTCTAACCGCGGGTAAAATCGCCGGCGCGTTATTGGGATTGGCCGGGCTGGTGGTGATATTCGGTGCCGACTTTAACGGCCAGGCCGTACCGTGGCAGGGCATTGTTGTCATGCTCGGTTCGGTGACGTTGCACTCGCTGAGCGCCATTTGGGTGAAGCGTATCAATAGCGGTTATCCGGCGTTGACCGTAACCACCGGTGGCTTGTTAGTGGTGGCGCCGCTGTATCTGCTTACCTGGATTATCGGCGACGGCCATGTGCCCCATGAAATCAGTTTGCGTCCCGGTGCGGCGTTAGTCTACCTGGGCGTATTCGGTTCCGTTATCGGGTTCTCATTGTATTTTTATATACTCAAGCGCATGGACGCCAGCCGGGTGGCGTTGATCCCGTTGATTACGCCGGTCACAGCATTGTTACTGGGGCAACGGTTTAATCATGAAGTGGTATCCATCGAGGTATGGATGGGGGCGGCGTTGATTGTCGCTGCATTGAGCATGCATCAATGGGGCGACCAGTGGTTGCGGGTAATAAAGGCGGTACTGGTTCCGGTAAAGCGCCCGTGAATGACGCTGTGGAGTGTCATCAGGCCACAGTGCGTTCACCGCGCGCCGCCGCGCACGGTTGGTGACAATATGGGAATCTGTCTGATTCAGTTGCTGATCAATCGGACCGATTTCCAGTAATGGTCCGACCAGTAAGGGTTATCGAGGCGCGATTTCATGACACCGCTCGATGTGGAAGCATGAATAAACTGTTGGTTACCGATATAGATGCCGACATGATGTTTACCGAACCCGGTTTTGAAAAATACCAGGTCGCCCACCTTGAGTTGCCGTTTGCGGATGGGATAACCGCGGCTCGCCAGCGTTTGCGTGGTCCTGGGGATACGCATGCCCAGGCCGTCCCGAAAGGCAACATGCACGAAACCGGAGCAGTCAATACCGTTTTTGTTCATGCCGCCCAGCCGGTACGGCGTGCCTTTCCAGTTGCGGTATTGCGCCTCAAGGCGTTTATAGAGAGCGGCTTGTTGTTGGCTGCTGAAAGTGACGGGTTGATCGGTATGGCGCGAAGCGTGGGAGGTACGATGGTGTGTCGGCAAGCTGCCGCATCCGGTTAACAGACTGGTCAGCAGGCCAAAAATGAAGATTAACGGAAACAGATTTTTCACGATACGACTCACCACAGTTTTAGCGCCACAGCTATCGCCATGCAGGACAGCTGTCAGTGTCAATGTGGCCGGATAGCCCGGATTACCACTTGTATACTAGGTTAAATCGGCGGTTGAGGCAAAAATTTAACCATGGCGCAACAATAATGTGTCCGGTTTTTAAGTAACCGGTTCACAAAACGGCGTCAAGGTGTTATCACCAAAATCACTAAGGGGTATTGGCAAATCAATAAGGGAGTAAAGTCTGGCCTTACATTGACAACGCAAAGACGCAAAGACGCAAAGACGCGAAGGGTTAAAACTCCAAAAGGATAAATTGTAAAATGTCCAGGATATCGCGAACTACTGGAGCTGATGGGACATGAGTTTACAAAACACGTTGTGAAAACATCCCTGTTGGCTCGGCGGCGGCATCCGTACCGGCGCCGGTTTTGCAAACTCATGTCCCATCCGCTTTTAGATGACCTGAATGTTGGGACCTGGATCGTTATTTTTTAACAGAATAGTTGGGACGATATTGGTATCAAGTACCGAGCGTGTAGCCCGGATGTAGCGCAGCGGAATCCGGGGATAAAGCCCATTATTATTGGTTGCCTTTGCTACATATCGCTGTGGCTTCATACGAGCTGCGTATTACGCTTTATGCAGACAAGACGTTTAACTAAGTGCCATTCGGGTCTGGGTCGTTATTTTTTACCAGAGATAGTGGGAGCAATATTGGTATCAAGTACCGAGTAATGACTGTATGTTCTATCCGGGTATTGAACGTCGTTAATCAGGGACCTGTAAGATTTTTCTTTTTCTTTGCGTCATTGCGCCTTTGCGTTGAGAACCAGCAACTGGAATCAGCCAGTTATTTCTCGGACATCTCGCTTTTGTTGTGTTGCCGATCAATGGCCCATTCAATATGCTCCCTGACCATGGGAGTTGCATCAGTTAAACGATTGCGCAAAGCGGCAACCACCTGCGGATCGTAGGGCGCGTTACCCAACGCCACGGCGAGATTGCGCAGCCAGCAATCGTAGCCGATGCGGCGGATAGCGCTGCCGGCGGTGTTGTCCAGAAAAACCGGCTCGGACCAGTCAAACAGTTCCAGTAGAGTCGCCGTGTCGAGCTGGTGGCGCGGCAGAAAATCCGCTTCGCCGCTCTGGCGGGTAAAACGATTCCAGGGGCAGACCAGTTGGCAGTCGTCGCAGCCATAGATGCGGTTGCCCATTAACGGTCGCAATTCAACGGGAATGCTGCCGCGTAATTCAATGGTTAAATAGGAAATACAGCGCCGGGCATCCAGTTGATAGGGCGCGATAATGGCCCCGGTGGGGCAGGCGTCGATGCACGAGCGGCAGGTGCCGCAATGGTTGTTGGCTTTTCGATCCACCGGCAATGGCAGGTCAGTGTAGATTTCGCCGATAAAAAACCAGGAGCCGGTTTGTTCGGTGATCAGGTTGGTGTGTTTGCCGATCCAGCCAAGCCCCGCTTTTTCAGCCAGGGCTTTTTCCAGCACCGGGGCGCTGTCGGTAAATACCCGATAACCGAACGGGCCCGCGATGTGTTCGATGTGGCGCGCCAGGGCCTGCAGGCGCTTGCGCATCAGTTTATG
>JASFOJ010000260.1:0-4142 GCA_050116575.1 Gammaproteobacteria bacterium
TTGTCACACACTTGCGAAAGAGTAAGCAAACTTGAAGGTAGACTGAATGGAGGAGGTAAATTAAATGCCACAAGTAATTAAAGACAGCAATATCAAGTATATTGCAGTACACTGTTCGGCCACACCACCCAGCCGCGACATAGGGGCAGCGGAAATAGACGCGGCACATAAGGCGCGTGGGTTTGGCACCCCCAATTGGTCCGGTGAGGGTCAGGTCCACATCGGATATCACTGGGTTATAAGGCGCGACGGCAGGATCGAACGTGGTCGATACTACAACCAGCGTGGGGCGCACGTAAAGGGATTCAATGACGAATCCATCGGGGTGTGTATGGTTGGCGGAGTCAATAGCCAACTACTGGCGGAAAACAACTTCACGGATGAACAGTTCAAGTCGCTGTACATGCTGCTGCAGGTACTGGAGCGACGTTACGGGAAGAATGTGAAGGTGATGGGGCACCGCGACTTCCCTAGGGTGGCCAAGGAGTGTCCGTGCTTTAAC
Source organism: Gammaproteobacteria bacterium (assembly GCA_050116575.1). Lineage (GTDB taxonomy): Bacteria > Pseudomonadota > Gammaproteobacteria > SZUA-152 > SZUA-152 > JAKEGK01. The sequence goes on from JASFOJ010000260.1 coordinate 503, forward strand.
GTGCAGGTGTGGTACAAGGACACCAAGACACGCGCCAGACAGGCAGCGTATGGAGGAGGCAGTTACTAATGGGACTGTTTAGCTGGCTAATAGGTGGAGGGGCCGAGGGTGTTGGCAAAGGCGCAGCGGCGTTGGCTGATGGTGTGGCCAGTGCGATTGACAGACTTGTCGAGACGGACGAGGAGAAAAAAGCCGCCGAAATTCTGCGTACCAAGATTAACCAGAACCCGCAAAAGTGGCAACTGGAGGTTAACAAGGTTGAGGCCAAGCACAGATCACTGTTTGTGGCCGGGTGGCGACCGTTCGTCGGGTGGATGTGCGGATTTGCATTCGGGTGGAAATACCTGGGCAGGCCGCTTATCGAGCCACTGGTAAATGCGGTGGCCAAGCTGGTAGTCGCGGTGCTCCACCATATGAGTCCGGAAAGCGACTTTATGATGGATGCTGCCTGGAAGTGGGTATCATTCCCAGATGTGGATGTTAGCGCCATGATACCGGTGCTTATGGGCATGCTTGGGCTTGGAATACTGCGGACGGTCGAGAAATCGAAGGGCGTGAGTGGATAGGGAAGTAGGGGCCTGACTGCTCGATCTTGCGCGTCGGTGCGTTCGCGGGGTATAATGATGCTTTGTGGGGCATAGGCGCGTCACCGGACGCCCGTAAGTGTAGCGGGTTAGCTGCCCAAATTCCAGGGTGCCCAGTTTGAGTGCGGTTGCTCTACTGGATCGGTGAATGGACACGTGGCCATTTCCCGTGTAGTGCCGGTGACGCCGTGCCCCCAAAACCACAGAACACAAAGGAGCAGTTACCATGCAGGAATACATGATAAGTGTGCCGGTCTCCGCTGAGACCTTCGAACGCCTTATTTACTATTGGAAGAAAATACAGGCTACAGACCCATTGGTCGATCAAACGCCTGGCTATATGCCAGCAACGAACAATGTTATATTGAGGGCCATTGATGGAGCGGAGGCCGCCATGCCCGAGATTTATGACCTATCCCCTGTAAGCGACGACACCGAGGTAGTTGGAGTCCAACTACGCCAGGGAACCATTGATCGTTTGGTTGGATACTGGCGTAAAGTTCAGGACCACGATCCGAGCTGTTGCCAGGACAAAACTTTTATACCGGCTGTTGAGGACGTCATACTGTTGGCCATCGATGGGGCCGAGGCCGCTATCGATTTCATACACGAAAAACGTAATAGCGGCGATACTGATCCGGGTGTGGCGCAGTCAGGTTAGCGCATCCGCCTTAGGCGGAAGATTCGGGTGTTCAAATCACCCCACCCGGACCAGATTTTTGTGCGGACTACCGTACTACGCCGTACCCAATATACGTAGAAGTAACGGCTACGTGGGAACTCGGCGGTAGGTGTGCCCGGATACCGGGAGTTCACCAAAGGTCCGCCCAGGGGCCGAGATTTCGGTTGCCTGCTCACCGAATCTCGGCCCCAACCATTTGCAGGCTGTCACTGAATATGTGTCATGTGTCATGTATAAAGACGAGCGCGACATAATAAACGAAATCAACAGTATGTTGGACAACGGCGATAAGCCGACCGCATCCAACCATAGAAGGGCGTCCGTTGCCAGACGTAGATTGGCCGGAAAGGATGATAGGTTCAATATAGTTGGCAGCCGAACTGGTGGGTTAACCGTTGAGGAAAAACGTGAACTAAAACTACGAAAAGCAGTGTCGGATATAAAGGGGTTATTAGACAATGACTAAGCCAAGTGGGAGTGGCTCAGATAATAACAACGTGGTGCCAATAAGGGTAAAGCAATCAGACGTTGACCCAGCAGCATTTCGCATACCGGCAGGAGACACCCACGGACACTCATCGAGAGTCTGGTGCAGGTGCCAACCAGGGCAAGTACAATCAATAGCATCAATAGTGGAATCAAAGCTGTTCCCATACAGAACAAAAGGCGACCTGATACGGCACGCTATACACAGGCACCTACAGTGGCTGGATGGACTGATGGATAGTGGTATAAAGGTGAAGTCGGTGACCGGTGCCGTGGACGCCATACTTGACATAATGCGGGACGACGAATTCAGCAACGACTTTCAGAAGGTATTTGACAAGTTAAACGAGCGAATAATGTACCACTTGAACAGTGGTGGCGTCGGTGAGGCGCGCAGATTATTGGTAACAGTTAAAAGCAAAGTCCGGGATATGCCGGACGGATATTGGCGAACCAGGTACTTGAAGGAACTAAACAACAGATTCCAGCATATATTGGATGGTGCGCCTACCGCCAATATAGGTACCACGGTAGATGACGACAATGACCAATGATCGATAATTAGTGATTAGTGATTGGAGCAGGAACAATGAGCAGTGTATTACCGCAACCACCGGAATTTGGATTACCGGATAAATTCAAGGAGTGGCGTCCTCACCAGGAGAGCGCCATATTAAGTATAACAGATACCAGCAACGATGTTATGCACAGGGTACTGGTATGCCCGACTGGGTTCGGAAAGTCGCTGATGTATGTGGGGGCAGCGCATATGTCCGGTATGAGGACATGTATACTGACCAGCACCAAGGCGCTGCAGGATCAATTAGTGTCGGATTTCGGCAGCATCGGAGTGGTAGACATCAGAGGAAAAAACAATTATAAGTGCCTGGTAGTCGATGGTAGTGCTGACCACGGGCCGTGCGGCGCAGGCGAGGAGTGCTCATATAGGAAAAGCGGTTGTCCATTCTACGACCAACTGCGTAAAGCAATGGGTGCCAATATAGTGGTAACCAACTACGCATTCTGGCTGACGTTGAACGCGTTTAGTCACAATGATAATATGGGCATATTTGATATGCTCGTAATGGATGAGGCGCACAATACGCCGGACCAACTAATGTCCTTCCTTGAAGTACAGGTGCCTAAGTATCTGGTACCAAATCCGTACAAGGACATGATCAACACGTCAAAGAAACACAATCCAAGTAAACTGGACTGGTCGGCATGGCTATCAACTGTTGAGGTGGCCCTGTCCGATACCATAACAGACGAAAAATCCAGATGGAATTCTGACAAATCAAAGTTGGTGAAGCTGCGGCGTTTGGTGCTGGATATAAAACGAGCCATATATAACTTGGACAACAATCCGGATGACTGGGAGTGGGAAATAGATAGCAATGGATACAGCGTCCGGTTTGCGCCCATAACACCGGGTAAGGCCACAGACGTGTTGTTTAGCAACGTCACCAAACAATACATATATACATCGGCCACAGTCAACCATAAAACCATGGAAATGCTGGGACTACACAAACACAACTACTACAACTCCAACGGCGACGCAGCATTTGACGAGTGTGATGAATACTCATTGGTAGAATATCCCCATACGTTCCCGGTGGACAACCGCCGGGTCACACATATAAAGACCGTCCGGTTGGACAGACGATCCACGTCGGGCGAAATAGGAATGTGGTTGTTGCGTATTAACCAAATAGTGAAATGGAGGTTGGATAGAAAGGGTATAATACATACGGTCAGCTATAGTCGGATGAAGATGGTGGTCGAATCGCTGCAACGCGACAGGGACATAAGCAAGTCTGGTATCAAAATATGGTATCACGACAGTAAGGGGGCAGCGGAGACCATACTAAGGTTTAAACACTCA
>JASFOJ010000261.1:0-4141 GCA_050116575.1 Gammaproteobacteria bacterium
TGGTTGTTGAGGGCCAAGGCTATTCTCAGCCGATGAAAAAAGACCGTAACGGCGTATGGCGCGTCAGGGTGGGCCTGTCTTTAAAAGATTTGCATGGCAATGCGTATCATTTTGAAGTTAAAAAAAATGGCGAAACAATTACTGTTGCGGACCCCCTGGCGCATGCAACCCGGCGGCACGAACAGGGACTAAAGTCGTATTTCAGTGACATCAGCTACCGTTGGCGGCATCCCCGGTTTCGAACGCCTGCAATCCGTGACATTGTTATCTACGAAACACATCTTCCTGCGCTTACCCGGCACAAGAGCTCCGTTGTAGCAGATGATTCCCATCGCGGAACCTACAAAGGTGCCTTATCACCCCAAATACTGGATCATCTTCGTCGCTTGAATGTGGCGGTGGAATTTCTGCCATTGCATGCCTGTGACATTTTGCTCGGACAGGATTGGGGTTATTTTTCCACATCATTCCGCGCTATGCGCGATTGCTATGCCCATGACAAAAACGATGTAAATCGGGAAGTGATGGCCGTAGTTGACGCCATGCACGGCCGAGGTATTCCCGTTTTGCTGGATGTGGTTTTCAATCACGGCGCTGAATTGTGGGTGCGGGCGTGGGGTGAGGATGTGGTGTATCGCAAACACGACAATGGTGATTTTTGCCATGGTTCCGGTTGTGGACCCACGGTGCGAACGGAGCATCCTTTTATACGGGAAAAAATTATTGAAACGCTGGAGCACCTGGTTGAATGTTACCGGCTCGATGGGTTTCGGTTTGACCTGGGCGCGTTGCATGACAAACAAACCCTGATTGAAATAGATCGTCGCCTGCCAAAACACATTTATTTGATTGCCGAGCCTTGGGCGCTGGGCGGCACTCAATGGGGTAAGGGTGATCTGGCGCGTGATTTGGCCGGTACGCGCTGGGCGGTGTGGAATGACGATTTCCGGGAACCGGCAAAAACTTTTTTAATGGGCCGCGGTGATCATCATAACCGTGACCGCCTAATGCATGCTATCACCGGTAACCATGTCGCGCAGGGTGGATGGTCGGTGCGGCCACAGCAATGTATAAATTACCTTTCCAGTCACGACGGCAAAACTTTGGCCGACTACGTGGGCGGCGACAAAAAGCGGGTGTTCCTCGGTATCATGATTGCACTGACCGCGCAAGGTGTGCCGATGTTGTCCGAAGGCTCGGAGTTGATGTTTTCCAAACAGGGGCACGACAACAGCTATAATCGTCCTGATCTGAACCAGATTGACTGGAGTAACACGAAACATCACCGTGACCTGGTGGAGGCCGTGGTAAATTTGGTCGCCCTGCGCAAACGATTGCCTCATTTTTGCTACACAGGCAAACTCCGAACCCGCAACGGGAAACGCGGCAGTTGGGATGTGGACTGGATTTACCCCACAGGCCATCCCCATCACGATAATGTCAATGCCATCGGCTTTATACTAAAGCCACCGCCGGCCTGGTATCGTTGGCGACTGCCTCGCCATTCATTGGTGATATTGCTTAACGGAAGCCACAAAGGCGCGGATTTTCACTTGCCCAGGGGGCGATGGACAAAATTGGTGGATGGTAACGCTATAGTTGTGAAACCCAATGGAATTCGCGACGTTCCGCCTGCACAGAGTGACTACCACGTTCACCCTGGCACTGGAGTTGTGCTGGCACGCCTGTAATGGTATCTATTGCGTAGTGCCCGCCACTTTATTTTTAATTGGATAGCATTGGTCGAGTTGCTGAGTGACGCAAAGACACTTATTTGTGGCTATCGTGCAGTCAATGAAAAATCGGGCAAATCCTTGCATATTTTACCAGGTGTTGCTTGCATGTTTGGCAGGGGCTGCCAGCTGACCAGCCAGTTACACACTGGCGTTGGTCAGCATTGGCAACTGGTAGATATAAATATTTATTAAAAACTCGCCGGGAATTCCATTAAATCAGGCGTATCTGTAATTTGTATGAAAGAGTCTGCCTGATCGATATTTATATAATAAATATCTGTGTTAGGTGTCATGGCAATCGGATCGAAAGTCAATCCATAGCCGATTGATTTTTTGTTGGATCCAAACAACCCTAAATCAGTTATCGCATTTTGAACAACGCCAAGTGTTACAGTTTCGGTGCCCGTTAATGCATCGACGACAACCAATTGTGCTCCCTGCAAACCATTAGCGACGTCAGAATAATTCTTAGCCAGAATCAATTTGTTTGGTCCAATCGTCTGGTTAACATGCACTTCTGTCATCAGGCTGCCCACCCAACGGGAACTGTTAACACTGGATGGGTTGAGAATATCCGCGTCGATATCCTGATAAGCTGTTGTTTCGCCAGTGGCGTTATCGACGACGTTAAAGTAGCTATGGTCTGCAACAGTCGATAATCCATTGATATCAATGTCGCCGGAAACAAGTGTGGAAAAATCAGCGGCCGTGAGGGGCGAGACCTCCACTGATTTAGATCCTGTTGTCTGGTCAATTGCAACCATATAGATGGAATCGTCTGTTAACTGATAATCGTCAACGGTTTGGCCGGTTGTGGGCCCGGAAAAATAGTTCGCGTTAGCACTTCCGTCGCCGGGAATTGTGTAAATAGTGGATTCCTGATTAGCGCTTTTTTCCTCGAACGCACAAGTAACTTGATTACATTGAAACACGTTCGAATACAAATTTTGGTCCGCCGCGATAGTATGCAAAGACGATGAAAGTGTTTCACTTACACCGTCGTAGTATAAAATATCATTATCGACGCGCATGAAGTTTCCAGAGAAAGAACCAGCGTGGCTGGATATAATTAATTCGGCCACTGATGTCCCGATAGCAATCGGTACGGGATTGTTCATGGTCGTGTCATAACGCACCACCGACGCGTCAAGAACAGTAACAAAGCCGGTTATTGACGATAGGTTGTTTGCATCAAAAATCGCCTCAAAATCGTAAATGTTGTTTGTCTTGGCGGTAACGTTCATCGGAGTATCATTGCTGGTTGCTCCTGCAGACGTTAAATACCGACCAGTAAAATTATTGTTGTTGCACTCGTCCGACGTTGGTGCTGTTGAGAAAATAACATAGCTGTTATTAGGGTTGCTCATATTCTCCAAAAGGTTAATCTCGCAAATACTGCCGCTAACAGAGGAAATCTCGCGAGCGGACAAGTCGCTGCCCTGCTTGGCATCTATAGATAATAATTTGTCATTGGAAACAAAAATAAATTGGTCATTCTTAAAGTCACTTACCAGGGTGTTGTTGCTGTTAATTGTTGCCGACATCAATGTCCTCGCACTACCAATTGGCAAATCATTTATGTGAAACGTTTTGCTAGGGTCGTTAAGGTCAATCGCGTACAAACTGCTTGAGGCCCTATAAAACGCAAATGGACCATCTGTTGGTTGTGGTGAATTAATGGGTGTTATTTTGGAGCCCTGGCCACCGCCACCGCCACCGCCACCGCCACCGCCACCGCTACAGCTTATAAGCGTAACCGCCGCCAAAACCAAAAACATGCTCTTTCGGATAAATCTCATATAATTCTCCGTGATAAATTGATGACAAAGCGACCCTGAATTTGTTGTTAAATCTCAACCGCGATTTTTATGTTTTTTTGATATTATGGTGTCTATGCTGATTTTATTAGTTTTTTCCAATGTGGAACCGAAAAAAGTTTTTGAAAAGACCCGTTAAAGTAACAAGTCGCGGCAGTAGCCGATGGCCATTATAAAAAAAAACAGGGTTGTATCACCAGTAAAATTTAGTAATTAAAATGGTGATTATTTACATATCGGGGCCGTATTTATTATCCTGGCGCTCAAAAAGCAGCCGCTATAAAAAGATCATATAAGGCATTGTGGTGATATAAAATTGGGTAATGGAGTATTCGGTGATGATGTGCTGGCGTGGTAAACTGGCGGGTAGCGGTATACTAGCGAGTAAGAGCATGAGTGTTTATTCCCTTTAACATCATTTAAGGAAGCGTTTGTCTGCAGATTTTCAGACAGGATTTTGGTCTGTTTCCAGGTTGTTGTCATTGACTAATGAAGGATTGGTCATTAATGGAGAAAATTTTAAACATTACCAATGGCGATAGTGCTGTGCGGGTCATGAAAGCGGCGCAAATGTCGGGCGACATTTTA
>JASFOJ010000262.1:0-4109 GCA_050116575.1 Gammaproteobacteria bacterium
AGGGTTCTTTTTGCATCACCCGCAGGTAAAGATATCGGCGCATCACGGTTTGTTTAATGTAACCGGCCTGTGCGACGGCACGGGCTTTGGCAAGCGCGGCGGCAGGATCCGGTTCGTCCGGTATATGCTCCACCAGTTGATAATAATCCCGCATCTGGTCTTCCGTGAAACCCGCACCGTTGTAATAGTACTCCACGATATAGGTGGTATCCCTTTCGGTCAGGTAGCGCATCCCCAGTAAAGCTCTTTCTATATTCCTACTGAGGGTTTCAACGACACCGGCATCATTAAGCAACTTTTGATTGTAATCGGTGATATAGGCCCACTCACCATGGAGTTCGAAGTTAGTGCGTATATTGCGCGAGAAATCAAGGCCGTAGCGTGCCGTGCGGCTTCCGTTCGACAAATACATGAGATCAAAATCGGTATCGCGGTAGAGCAAATAAATCCTTGCGGCGAAATTTCGATCCTTGTCACCGAAATCCTTGTTAAAGTCATCGGTAACCGGTAGATAAACCGGTGTCAATGTGATGGTCTGCAAATCACCTGTAAAGGTCGTAATCCAGTCGCCACCGACCATGGTAAATCCTTCGCGCGCCAGGTCGGGTTCATTGGGATCCTTGGGCCGCTCGACAAATCCTACCGGATTCCAGGCATAGCCTTTCCCCCATTTCGCCAGTTTTTTACCTGCATCCAAGGTGATACCCGGTTTGGCTTGCCAGGAGACATACGCCTCATGCGTGACAAAGTCCGCGTCATCTCCCAGATCATCGGTGTAGGCCTCGGGATTGAAACGCACGTAGGCCGAAACGGAATCCTTGCTGTAGCGGCCTTCCAGCTGCAGGGAGCCAGTATAACGGTCGATACTGTCGCGCCGGACCTGGTCGAAAAAATTCAACTGGTAGACGACGGCGTCCTGGTCGAGACTTAAATGTTCCCAACGTATTTCTCCGTATCCGCCAAACTCAAACGGGCTTTTCTCGTAGGCGGACATATCGAAACTGTATTCATCCTGAGACTGGACGGGCGTGACAGTAAACAGCAAGACCAGGAGAATAAAAAAACAGAGCTGTTTATTATATTGGTCTGCTGAAAAACCGGTTTGCCAACAACACACCGTCACCGAAGCTCATCCACACGCGGCAGATAGGTCAAGGTGAAAACTTCATCATCAAATTGACGACGTTTGATTCGCGAAAACAACATGACGGATTTATAACCCTTATACAGTGGACTGTCGGTTTCCAGCACGGCGGGCCGTTTTACCCCTTCACCAAAATCTTTCATATTTTTATAATGTAACGTTTTTATCAATAATCCCGTCGCTGCGTAGGCCTCGATAGTCAACGGCACCAGGACTTTTTTATCGACAAACATTTTCAACCTATCGTAAGCCACCGTTTTATTTTTGGCTTTGAGGTCAAGTACATACTGGCCACTCTGCTCTGTCATACTTTCCACGTTGTACTCGGTGCTGTAGTCCAGGCGCAGAATGTCGGAGTTGTTAAAAACGCCACCTACTACTGATTGCAAGCTGGTAATGCGCAACGGTTTGCCCACGTTGGGAATATACAGCCACATGTTATCCCCCAGTCGCAATGTGGCCCGGCCTTTTTCGCTGGGCGGGTCCAGAAACAGGGCAATCATTTTATCCTGCCCTTTTTTGGCGGTGTACAATACGAATTCCTTTTTACTACCGTCAGGTTCGATATTAATCAGCTTGCGATACATTTCGTAAGAGTCCGGTTGCAGGTTGCGGTCAATTTTTTTCAATAGTGCATTGGCATCTCCCGTCGAATCTGCAGAAAAGACCTGACCGGCACCCGCTAGCAAAAAAGCCGCAAAAACAATAATGGGAAAATGAAACATTGATTGTCTACGCAACATGGCACCTTTCCTTGGCGGAAACACTAACCAAACAACCCTTACACATGACGCAATGCATTAATGGGGTCCATTCTCGATGCTTTCCAGGCCGGCTGCACGCTGGCCAGAATCGCCACGCCAACAACCACGGCACAGATAACCAATACTTGCGTTACTGAAATCGTCGGCGTCAACACCAGATTCTGTTGTCTGCCGAAAGAAAACGCCAGCTGGCTGGTATTTAAAATATAGATACTGATCAGGCTGATGACGGTACCGGCCACTGTGCCGACGATTCCCAGCAACAAACCTTCGGTGACAAACAACGACAAGATACGCGCGGGATGGGTGCCAATGGCCGAAATAGTGCCGATTTCCCGGATGCGTTCGTACACCGCCATTACCATTACATTCATGATGCTGATCAATACAATGGACACCAACATAATTTTGATAAACAACGTCAGCAGATCAATCATGTCGGCAATATTGGAGAACGGGGACAATTTCTCCCATTTGTGCACTTCGAATGCGGGTTTACCCTGCTGGTTAATGTATTGTGACATGGTATTTTTAAGACTGGCGAATGTCGCATCCAGCTTATCCGGGTTTTTCAAACGCACTGCCACCTCACTAACGTCTTTCTCGTCCATTCGCAGCAGGGTACGCGCATCGTCAATATGCATATAACCGTCGCGGCCACCGGGACCGGAAATACCCTCCAGAATTCCCTGTACGACAAAGGTCATGCCGTTTACCGAACCGTCCTTGTTGTTGGCCACCAGTACCACAGTATCACCGGGTTTTACTTTTAAACCCTTGGCGATGATTTCCGGCACCAGGATTTCGCCTTTCTCCAACAAGGCACCTTCCTTTTTACCCTCGGTAATACGGTCCGCGAGCAACGGTACGGTTTTGGCTTCGTCCTCCGGCACCACAGCATTGAGACGGATATTGGTGGTCTCGGTAAAATTGCTGAACATAGCCCCAAACTTGATACGCTCGGACCACGCTTCGACATTATCCTGTTCAGCAAGCGCCTGCCGCACCTTTTCCATCATGCGGGGTTTCATATTCATGTGCAGCGGCAGATTATCGATCGACGATACGTAGCCCCGTTTATGGATCTGGATATGGCCCAGCATGGAGTCGGTGATCTGACCGATCATCATTGACTTAAAAGACCCGGAAACGCTGATGAACAACAATACAGCGATAATCCCCACGGTAATCAGCAGTGACGTTAATACTGTCCTGCGTTGATAACGCAGCAGATTCTTCCAGGCTATGCGAATGGTATTACGCATGAGCGGCAACCTCCACAGTGTCATGCTGGTTGTGCAGATAACCGTCTTCCAGCATAAATGTCTCTTCGGCTTCTTTCATAATCTTGGGGTCATGGGTCGAAAAGATAAAAGTGGATCCGAACTCATCGCGCATGCATTTCATTAAATCGATAATACGATAGGCCGTCGCATGATCCAGATTGGCGGTGGGCTCATCCGCCAGCACCAGCTTGGGATGGCTGACCAGTGCGCGCGCCACGGCAACCCGTTGCTTCTGGCCGCCGGATAATTGGTCCGGTCTTTTGCCGGCCTGCTCTTCCATCCCAACAGCCTTCAATAATTCCATCACCCGTTCGCGGCGCTTGGCGGGTGCCCAGTTCTGCACCATCATCAAAGGGTATTCGATATTTTCATAGGCAGTCAGTACCGGTATCAAATTAAAATCCTGGAATACGAACCCGATGTTTTCACCGCGAAAGGAAGCGGCCCGTTTGCGGTCCAGTTTCGCCACCTCCTGATCCAATACTGTTAACGTGCCACTGGTCGGGTGATCCAGACACCCGATCATGTTCAATAAAGTACTTTTTCCACTGCCCGAAGGACCCACGAATGAAACAAAAGAAGATGGCTCGATATTAAAATCGACACCCTTAATGGCGGAGACGGCAACATCGCCCATCTGGTAGGTTTTAACTAACTGCTGTGCGAATACCAGGCTCATAGGCAAATCCCTCCATGGCGAAAAAGCCTTAATGGATCAAAATCGAATCGTTTGTGTTTAATGACGCATCCGGGATAGCGCCCTTTAAATGGTAATAATTCCGGTTTTTACTGATTCTTTAATGTTGAGCCAGGACCAGCAAATCCTCTTCAAGCAAATCTTGTTTTACAATTAATAGATCGACTCACCGGGTGGACTGCAACAACGTCAAAACCATGATCCCTTAAAATCCTTTT
>JASFOJ010000263.1:0-3913 GCA_050116575.1 Gammaproteobacteria bacterium
CCTGGAAGTTGTGTACAGCAGCACCCAGTGCGACCAAATTAACGAAAATGAGTGGATAACCAGCAAGGCGCAGCTGGACAAGCTGTTGCAGGCAACCCTTGGCAGGATGATTTCCCCGGCGCCGGTCCCGTCACCGGCGGTGGATTTCGATCATTATGGCGTTTTATTACTGTCTATGGGTCAGCAGCGCACCGGGGGGTACGCCATACAGCTTGCGGACAACCAATTGCAAATGAACGATTCAGTAGCGATCGTACGGATAAACTGGCGGGAACCGCGGCCGGGCATGATGGTAACCCAGGCGCTCACCGCGCCCTGTTTATTCATAAAAGTGCCCCGAGGTGAGTATCATACTTTGCGCGCCGTGGATCAGCGCCAAACCGTACGCGCCGAGCTTACAGTTAACTGATGTGGGGTGCTGTTGAAAGCGATTCAACAGGATATGTGCTACGGCTTAAAATACTGCGACCAGTCAAAGGTGGTATCCCCAATCACCAGAAAATGAGGATTGAGCAGCGATTCCTTGGTGTTGTAGCGCATGGGCTGCATATTCAGTTCAACCAATACGCCGCCGGCGTTTTCCACAATGCACTGCGCTGCTGCTGTGTCCCATTCCGATGTGGGACCCAGGCGCGGATAAATATCCACTTTGCCTTCCGCTACCAGACAGGATTTCAATGAACTGCCCATGCTGACAATGTCATATTTGCCGATTTTCTCCAGAAAATCATTGAGCGAATCGCCCCGGTGGGAACGGCTGCCGGCAACCAGGGTGTGGTCGTCGGGTTTGCGCCGGGTTTTAATTCTGACCGGCGCCTCATTGGCTGTTTGCTTGAATGAGCCCTCGTCGCGGTTTGCGTAATAACACACGCCGGTCACCGGCGTATCAATGATGCCGATAATGGGTTGGTGGTCCTCGATCAGGGCGATGTTAACCGTAAACTCGCCGTTGCGTTTGACGAATTCCCGGGTGCCATCCAGGGGGTCCACCAGCCAGTAACGTTGCCATTGGCGTCGTGTTTCAAAGGGATTGCCATTGGATTCTTCAGACAAAATGGGGATATCCGGTGTTAGCTTTGACAATCCATCCACGATGGTATGATGGGCGGCCATATCCGCCTCGGTTAGCGGGGTATTGTCGTCCTTTCTGGTGACATCAAATTCCGTGTCCGTATTGTATATCTTCAGGATGCTTTCGCTGGCCTGTTTGGCAATGGTGATGACATGCTGCGTTAATTGGCTGAGGTTTTCCGGCATGAGCTTGTTTACCCGCCTGCTAATCGGTTTTTCAATAAATAAAGCGCCGCAATACTGCGGGCCTCGGTGAATTCATCATTATTGAGCAGATCATCCAACTTATCGACGCTCCAGTAAAGTATTTCGATGGGTTCCGGTTCATCTCCGGGCAGTTTTTTTTCATACAGATCGCTGGCCAGCACAATATGTGTGTGGTGACTCATATAACCGGGGGATACGGTAATGCTTTTACAAACGTCCAGATTACGGGCGCCGAAGCCGATTTCCTCCATTAATTCCCGGTTGGCCGATTCGGTCCATGACTCGCCTTCTTCCACCCGGCCCTTGGGAAACGCAATTTCGTAACGCTGGACACCACCGCAATATTCACGAATCAGGATAATCGTATCGTCGTCCAGCCGGGGTACGATCAACACCGCTCCCTGGGTGGAATTATGTATTCGTTCATATTCCACCTGCTTGCCATTGGCAAATTCCAGTTGCATTTGCTCAATGGTAAAGATTCGCGTTTGAGCAATGGTCTTGCTGGCAAGGATTTTAGGGAGTTTTTTCATGATGAATGTCCGGATTACGGTAAACCTTTTAACTATCATACCGTGAAACAGTGAACCGGTAACAGTTTTTAACATGTCACCGTAAACCACAATATGCTGAAAACCCTGTATAAATAGGTTAAAACTATGCTGAAGTATTATACAAAAGCAAAAAAATACTAAAAAACACTAAAAAACAGGGAAAAAACAGGTGCGAAAAAGTTTTACTTACTGTAAATTTCGGCTATTTTATTAAGATCGTTTTACTCACGAAAGTAACTGGAGGTTACACATGGCAGCAAAGAAGAAGTCAAAGAAGAAAGCGGCAGCAGCTAAATCTGCTCCGAAAGCTATCAAGGAAAAATACACCAAGACCCAGATCCTGAACCAGATCTCTGAAGAAACCGAGCTTTCCAGAAAGCAGGTTGCCAGTGTATTCAACTCATTGGAAGAGATTATTCACGGTCATATCAGAAAGACAGGTTGTGGTGAATTTACCTTGCCAGGTTTACTTAAGATCAAAACCCGGAAAATTCCGGCACGCAAAGCGAAGAAAAACGTACCCAACCCTTTCCGCCCCGGCGAATTGATGGATGTTGCCGCTAAACCGGCGACCATTCGTGTAAAAGTTCTGCCGCTGAAGAAAGTGAAGGATATGGCGGTTCAGTAAGCCGGAAACAGTGACAAAGTAAGTGACAATTTAAGTAAAGTAAGTTTTAAAGCACCCAAAACAAAAGGGGCGATTGTAAAATCGCCCTTTTTTGTGCCTGACAGAAACGTTATTGGCAGCGTCGCGACATGACGCCAATAAAAACCCCAGCGAAAACAAGTTTACGTTTGTGAATTTCCCGCTGTTCATGAGACTGAGCCATATTTACGGACATTCCCGGGACAGTTACCGCAAACAGGGAAACCACCACAGCATCCAATGTTGACGGGCAATGGAACGTCATCCCGCTAACGGGCAGCAGCGGCGATATCAGGGTTAATTTTCAGGAAAAGATTCGAGGCTCTCCAGTGACCAGCGGGCTTTGGCGTCGATGGCCAGGGACTGGGATTGCCCCGCCTGCAAACGCAGGCATCCCGCCATGGCGATCATGGCACCGTTATCTGTACAGAACTCCAGGCGCGGATAAAACACTTCCCCGTTCAATGTGGCCACCAACTCCTTTAATGCGTTGCGCAATTTGCTGTTGGCGCCGACACCACCGGCCACCACCAGCTGCCGGTAGCCGGTCTGTGACAAGGCACGTTTACATTTAATGGCCAGCGTATCCACCACCGCGTCTTCGAAGGCACAGGCAATGTCGGCGCGTGTCTGTTCGTTATTGTCATTGTCGTGGAGCGTATTGATGGCAAAGGTTTTCAGGCCGCTGAAACTAAAATCCAGTCCGGGCCGGTTCGTCATGGGGCGGGGAAAGTGAAACCGCCCGGGATTACCTTGTTGAGCCAGTTGTGCCAGCGCCGGTCCGCCCGGATAACCCAGGCCCAGCAATTTGGCGGTTTTATCAAAAGCTTCGCCGGCGGCGTCATCAATGCTGTCCCCCAGAATCCGGTATTGGCCGATACCGCGCACATCCACCAGCATGGAATGCCCGCCGGACACCAGCAATGCCACAAACGGAAACGCCGGCTGGTTAGTCTCCAGCATGGGGGCCAGTAAATGACCTTCCATATGGTGAACGGGGATAGCGGGTACCTGCCACGCCCAGGCCAGGCTACGGCCAATGGTGGCGCCCACCAGCAGGGCACCGATGAGTCCCGGACCGGCGGTATAAGCAACACCGTCGATGGCATCCTTGGTGATACCCGCATCGTCCAGTACCTGGGAAATCAACGGTAGACATTTACGGATATGATCCCGCGACGCCAACTCGGGGACCACGCCGCCATAGTCTGCATGCACGGCCACCTGGCTGTGCAGGGCGTGAGCCAATAATCCCTGATTGCTGTCGAAAACGGCAATTCCGGTCTCATCGCACGAGGTTTCGACCCCTAAAACTCGCATAGTGTCATAACTGCCTTTTATTAAACAAAAATTTTACGGAGCCGATTTTGCATTCTGCAACCGATACTACTACAATACGGCGTTCGATTTTATGGTCGTGGTCCGTTTTGGGTGG
>JASFOJ010000264.1:0-3904 GCA_050116575.1 Gammaproteobacteria bacterium
CATTATTCCACTCGATACGTCGCATTAAATTTCCCATGCCTGGCATAGGCCAACAAATTCGTCGCAGGGCAACACCCTGCCCCGGTACCCTGGGTTTGGTATACGGTTTGCTGGTGGCAGGGACACTACTGTTGTTACCGGTACACTATGCTCGCGCCCAGGCCGAAATGGCGGAGCAGTCATTAACGCTGGAAAATGGCACGGAACTCTTTGTATCGGTGTTCCCCGCCAAAGGCAATCGCCTGTTGATCTGGATACCCTCCTACGCCACGCCAATTGACACGGTGCGGGAGATTGCCGGACAACTTCAACTCGCCGGCGTCGAAGTCTGGTACACCGATCTCCTTGAAGCGCATTTTCTGCCAAAGACCGCCAGCAGTATTTACAAAATTCCAGGCACCGATATTGTGCAATTAATGGAGTACACCAGGCAATCAACGGACAGGAATATATACTGGTATGCAGAAAGCCGCGCCACGATCCCGGTGCTCAAAGGGCTCCGGCAATGGCAATTAACCGCCAAGGATGCGAAAAAATTCGCCGGTGTGGTACTGAATAGCCCGTACTTATATAATGAGACCCCCGATCCCGGACAAGACGCACGGCTGCGGCCAATCGTCAGTGTCACCAATCTGCCCATTTTTATCCTGCAACCGGAATATTCGCCCCGATATTGGCAACTGCGTGAAACGGTACCGGCGCTGGAACAGGGCGGCAGTGACGTGTTTGTACAGGTGTTGAAAAACGTGCGTGGCCGGTTTCATTTCCGGCCTGATGCGACGGACGATGAAACTCGCTTCACCTCGCACTTTGGCCAGTTGATCGCCCAATCACTACGGTTGCTGGATACAGTTAACCAAAAACCCCGCATTGTCAAAGCCGTTAAGTTAAAAACGATTGCTGTAAAAGGAAAAAAAGACCGTTACCTGCAACCTTACCAGGGCGATCCCACACCACCCCCGTTACAACTGGAAACATTAGACGGTAAAACAATGGATTTACGCCAATTCAAAAATCGGGTGGTGCTGGTAAATTTCTGGGCAACGTGGTGCCCTCCGTGTGTGCACGAAATGCCGTCCATGCAGCGCCTGAGCAAAAAAATGCGTGGCAATCCTTTTGTCATTGTTGGGGTTAACATCGCCGAACGCAAACCGGTTGTTGAAGCGTTCTTGCGAAACAAGGTTCATGTGGATTTTCCCATTTTACTGGACACCGATGGCAGCACGATGCGTCAATGGAACGTCATGGCCTTCCCAACCAGTTTCGTCATCGATAAAGATGGCAGGATTCGCTACGCATTGTTTGGCAGTATTGATTGGGATACACCGGATATAATGAATAAGATACGGTTATTAGTTAAAGAAAATTAATAAATTGACGGGAAAACATTGCGCATCAATGAAAAAGAGTTCGATTTTTTGTAAAAGATTGCTAAAATTTTACATACATGCTTGATAATTGTATTATGTCGCATTATTAAAAGTTAATAATAATATCTTAAGAAAACTTTTGTTCAGACCGGCAGCTTTCGACAGGCAACAGGCGAGCAACAGGAAAGGAAAACCATGGTAACCTGGGTTCTATATCTTTGCATCGGCATTGTCATTGGTGGTATGGCCGGATTCTATTTCGCGAAACTGGATGATTTTTCCCGCAAACAAAAACGCGAAATGGAAGAGAAATTGCGTAAATCTGAACAGGAATTAATGAATTACAAGGACCAGGTCACCACTCATTTCCGGGAAACCGCCAGCCTCATTAATAACATGACCGATAGCTATCAGAAGGTACACGAGCACCTGTCCCATGGTGTGGCGGAACTGTGCAACAATCCCGTCGAAGTGAATAAATTACAGGTTTCTCCCAATCAGTTACTAACCGGCTCAAGTGAGCCGGCGGTAACCGAGAAGGCAGAAAGTGAAGCACCCAAGACCAATAATCAGGAAGACAAGAATAATAATACGGATAGCCAAAGCAGAACCCGAACTGGCGCGGCGGATACCGCCGAAGCGGAAACAGGAATATCCGGCGCCGGGCGATTCGACACTGACGGTACTGCGGCCACTGGTCATAGTGATATGGCAGGTGACAGCGGCAATGACGTTAGTGATGCGAAACGCCCGGCAATCCCGGATAGTCCGTCTGATTCAGCGGTAACGTCGCCTGGTTCCACCACACTGGATTCTTCAGCGGAAAACACGGTTCATACACCCGATGCGAGCCAAACCATGGCGGTAGCGGACGACACGGACGATGAAACGGCAACCCCGGTGAAAGATTCAAAAACTGAAAATGCCAATTCCGAAGAGGAAACAACCGCCAAGGAAAAATCCAAAAAGATCCGCGTGCCCGGCAGCCGGCTGGTCCACTAATCCACTTTCGCACCTTCCCCCCACCATCCCCACCTTGTTCCGGGTCGATCTGCCCGGTTGGTTATTATATCCACCACCCGCCTTGATACCCGTTTTCAACACAGGCTCATCGTGATGCGACTAACCCGTTGCCGTGACGAACCGGACTTATTTGTTTTCGGTGCTATAGGCTTTCATCTCGTCAATTAACCGGTAATGCCGTCGATGCTGGTCCTCGTCGGGATCCGTACCCGCTTCGACATTGCGGATAATGGTTAAATATTCTTCCGGCAAATCGTGGAATTCCGCGCCCAGCAGCACGATATTTTTATACCAGCAGTGTGGCACCAGCGTATCATCGATATGGCTGTCCTCGGCAATATAGACAAAACATTCATACTGCTCATCCTGAACCTCCAACACCAGCGTGTCACAGCGATATCCCGGTCCCTCACAACGGTCCAGTAACGGTTTTTGATCGGCGCTCATCTCATAGATAGCACCAATGACGGCGTTATCATCGCGGCCCGTGTACAACATGTTGCACTTGCCGGAACCGTCTTCATGATGTCGCTTGTGAAAACAAAGACGATAACCGGGCACTGTTTTCAATCCCAGCAAGCGGGCGGACGGTACCCGCGCCGTGAGCCGCACGGGGTGTAAATTGGAGCCGTAGGCAAAATAATAGAGTCTGTTCATCGTTGTATCACCTGGCAGTTAGACAGGTTCATTGATCGTTTCGTTTAATTTTATATTATAATACTTTAACTTATCAGACAGTTGGCCCCGGAACTTGCGTTGCAGCCGCGTAATAAGACCGGCGTCGTAAGGCGTCTCCCGGGCCAGTTCCGCCGGATCACACCAATTGGGAAACACGGAAACCACTTCCAGTTTTGCCGAATTTCTATTACTGAAAACAATCACCCATGATTCGATCAGGGGTGGAATGTGCAGCGCGCGGGTTCGAGAAAAAAAGTACTCGATGACAACGTCCTGGTCATCAATTTTCACCAACGTCATACGTTTCACGCCATGGCGCGCCAGCGACGCGCCGGTAGCAGCCACAAAAGCCTGTTTGGCGTGCCCCTCAACGGGCCATTGACCATGTTTTACGTGATAGTCCAGAAGCGGTTTCTGGGAGCGTACCACCGTCAAATGAATCGCGTCCGCCACCAAATCGACATGTTCGTGTAACGCGTTCATCTGGCTTTTTGTCAACGCCGTCGTGGCGCAGGCTGATAGCAGCAACACCACGGTAATACTGGTGATAACAGCAACAACCAACGCTATCCCTGGTGGCCGGCGGCATTCCAATGCTTTTCTGATTAACATCCTGTTAAATCTTTCGTGACAATCTTTGCCGATATTTTAGGCAGTTTACCCCGCCGGTAACGAAATCGGAACTGAAAACCGTGCATGGTATCGTTGAACAATGACCACACCCGACAACCCAACGATAGCAAAACCCGTTATTGCTTAGAACACCCCGTAAAGGCGCGGATTAGACCGCACAATAGAGCATCAACAGGTTTATTAGCGTGTGTTTGAGGATT
>JASFOJ010000265.1:0-3879 GCA_050116575.1 Gammaproteobacteria bacterium
ATCAGTCAGTACTCAATCATATTAAAAGTTTTAAATTTAGCTTAAAAAGTAGTACATTAATTTCGTTCAGTTTCCCTGTCCTTGCACAAGCAGCAAAAAGTAGGAAGATCTATAGACTGTTCGCAGCGCTATTGACCCTTCCAAGGCCCAACACCTGCAGTGTTGGCCATAATCAATATAAATTATCAATTCGGTTGCAAAACAGCCGTTACCGTTTTTTGCTGCATTTTGCTGTCAGGAGCACCGTGTACAATCGTTAACCACCATTTATTGGTACGCGCAAAAATAAGTCACAGAGGGAGTCAATATGCCAAAAAAATTAGTATTTGTCCGTCACTTCATTTTCAGTGGTCTTATTCTGGCATTGACCGCCTGCGGTGGTGGCGGGGACGGTGGCGGTGGCAGTGTCGGGAGCGGTGGCGATACGGGAAGCGGAGAAAATAACTCGAACAATCCTTCAAATCCACCAAGTTCGGGGCGGGTCACCCTGGGCGACTTTAACGGTATATTCATCAGCGGTAACACAAAAGCCGGAATACAGCGACCCGCCGTATACAATAGCAATGGAAATGCGTTGCTGGTTTGGTATGAAGATAGCGGAACCACAACTAATAATTTTTTCAAATTTTGGGATGCTGGTAATTCAACATGGACGGAACCGGCAAGTCTGCCTTTCAATGTTGCCACCTCGTTCATTACCAGTTCGGGCAATAATTTTTTAGCGTTTGATTATACAAACAATGATTTTAAATATTCAGTGTTTGACGGCAACACCTGGTCAACACCAGCAGCGGTCCCTTTGAATCTAAACGGCTCACCCATTAGTTTTTCATACATATCGAATTTCAAGCTATTGTCAATTAGCAGCGGTTACGTATTCCTTTTCACTGGGCAAACTCCCGGCCAGATCGATTCGAACATATATGCAATTACGTTCAATGGAACAAAATGGAGTGACCTGCAAATATATGCGACTAGTAATACCTTGATTTTAAAAGAAGCCGATGCCTTCGGGAATAATGTCGTTTTTCACTGGGTAGATAATGTAACTGGTGACCCATTGCCCTACAAAAATTATCTAAGCTTAAAGACAGCAAATGGCATATACACACAGACCGTCAGTGAAAGCACCGGAAACATCGTACTGGACAATTTTAGCATCAAACATTCCAATTCTGGTTTTGCCGCATCCTGGCTGAACAACGACGGCAACTTTGACCGGGTTTATACCACACAGATCGATGCCGCCGCCACGACACCAACCTGGAGCGCCGTGACTCCCATGGACCAAGGCACAGAAAACAGTCAAATGCCGGTACTGGCGAGCAATGGGTCAGGTTTTGCGTTGCTGTGGGCAACACAGGACACGTACGAAGTCGCCGCAAGAGTTTATTCCGGAAGTTGGGGACCGGAGCAACCACTGAATGATACATCCAATTCGCTCAACATCCGGGATATTAAATTGACCTCCAACGGTACCGGCTTTGCCGCTACCTGGTACAACCGGCCTGTGACTCCGGACGGCCGTTATCGATACTACGGTGCTATTTACGATGGCAATTCCTGGCTAGCCACCTCGACCTTAGGGGTGGGCGGACAAAATGACAACCTCCAGTATAAACCATTACGGATTACATCCAATGGTAGCGACTACGCGGTTGCCTGGATCGATTCCGAAATTATAAACAACGTGCAGGATCCATATCTCTCCGTATTCGGTAGCGTATCAGCGGGTAATGCCTGGCCGGCCAACCCGCAAAAAATATCGCCCACCCTCATTGGATACAGCACGTTTGTTGTCGGCGGGCTATTTTTGGCGTTAAACCAATACAGTGATGGTTTTGGGGTAATCTGGCCACAAATTGACACGACACATTATGACTATTACCGAAGTATGTTTGATTCGACTAACGGCTGGAAAACAGCCGCAAGCGTTATCAACCCGCAGTCAAAAGGCTCAAGCGTCACGCCCGTTGTAGCGCGCAACAACAATGGCGACCTGGCCGTAGCCTGGGCGCAATACGATGTAGGATCCTGGAAATACTACCTAAATACCAAAACCGCTAACGGCTGGGGTACCGCGAGGGAAATTGTCGAATGTTCCGACTATTCGGTTGGAAGTCAGATTGAAATAGTCAGCAATGGCAGTAGCTATATGATTGGCTGTCTGGGTTATGATTATTCCGGTTTCTCCGGGCAATCGCGTTTCTTTTTGGTTCCCTTCGATGGTGAAAACTTCGGCACACCGGAAGCCGTCACCGATTATTCGTACCCTGTTAGTCTCGCCAGTAACGGCAGTAGCTATGCGTTTGCCCTCGGTACTATCGGAGCCACCGACAGTATATCCGTGAAAACATATGACGGCAGGAGCTGGAGTACTGCAACAACGGTGGCAGACAATCTTACCCAATTGAGCAAATTAACATTATCCGGATTTGGCAGTACTTATGCCCTGTCATGGCATGTGGATACAGGTATTTCCCAGTCCGTCTATAACGCAACCAGCAACACCTGGGATACTTTGCCCGTCACCAATACAGGTTCCAGTGAGTTTAATATGCGAGTTACCGGACCGGATAACATAACGTATGCCTGGGCAGACGGCAGTATCCACAGCATGAATTACAATAACGGCAGTTTTACAGGCCCATTGGATGCGGAATTACTATCGGAAACATTCACCCGTCGCCCATCGCTCAGTCAATCCTCGACCAAACTTGGTATTGTCTGGTCGAGTAACGCAAATATCTACGCCAACTTTTATGATGGCACCTGGGGCACAACGCCGGATTCTATTGCGGCTTTGGGAACCGATAACTTTTTTAGTACGTACCCCAGCCTCGTTTCCACCAACGGCGATTTTGCGGTCGGATGGGGCGAGCAACAATATCCTATACCTGCAGATTTTTATGTCAGGATCTTACGCACAACCGATACCACTTGGGAACCAAAACTGACCACCCACCAGGATCGCATGGACTTCTCCTATCAGCGATTGTTCACCGATGGCCCCAACTTTCGTATAACAGGAAGTCTTATCGAGAACACTCAGGACGCTACTAAAAATTACGGCCGCATCTGGTTTTCTGACGCTTTTTAACCTGATTTATCGTGTCAAAACGAAAAGCACTACGGCGCAACATTCGAAAAGACCTCTGTCGTGATGGATGCAACTGCACCCATCTCGACGGAGGTCGCACATTGTGCAGGAAATAGCGGCCAGTTTATTTATTATTCGTTTTCAACACCCTCTCTGCTTTACTTTTCAAGAGTGTTATTACTTAAAAGTGTCTGTTAAACTGGGGGAGATTCAGGCCGCCCCTTTAATTACACCTTAAATCTTTTTCGTTTAAGGCGTCGGAACGACAACAATACCATCTGCACCCGCGATAAAGAGAGTACCGCCATCCGGGCTGATAATGATCTTAGCATCAGCACCTGGATCACCAGGTAAAGTTGTTCCTGTACCAATCTCCGGAAACAAACCAGCCACCGGACTAGCAGCAAGATCATAGGTTCGAAGTGTTGTTCCACCGACAAAGCAGTATGCCTTGGTGCCATCAGGCGACATGACCACCGGTACTGCGGCTGGCAACGATCCCTGTTGTATATAATTAGCGCCATAGACGTTTTCGCGACCGAGAATAAATCGGGTTGCCGCACGATCCATTACCGGCCCATACTTCAATAAACCTAACGTAATAGGCGTGTTGTCGAAACTGCCCGTTGATGCATTATATTGAACTACCTCGGCTGGAAAATCTAAGCTTTGCCTAATGGTTACTCGAGACCCATCGGCACTGGCCCCGAGTACAGCAAAGTCAAATGACCCTATGGCAACACCGTTACTGAGATCATCGGCCTGATACCGGTACAAGC
>JASFOJ010000266.1:0-3844 GCA_050116575.1 Gammaproteobacteria bacterium
CAGCCCTACCTTAAGCGGCGGCGAAGCGCAGCGGATCAAGCTGGTAACCGAACTGGCCAAGGCCGGACCGCAACGGGCCAGACTACAGGGCAAAACCGTCAGGACCGTCAATAAGCACACGCTATATATTTTAGATGAACCCACCATCGGTCTGCACATGGCCGACGTGGATAAACTGATTCACGTACTGCATAGACTGGTGGACGCTGGCAACACGGTCATCATCATCGAGCACAACCTGGACATCATCGCCGAGGCCGACTGGTTGATTGATTTAGGCCCGGAAGGCGGCGATGCCGGTGGCCGAATAGTGGCGCAAGGTACACCTGATACTATTATCAAGCACAAGGATAAATCACACACGGCAGCGGTTTTAAAGAAATTCCTGGCGCAGCGTCGTACAAACAGGAAACACAAAACAACGAATAAGATGCACCCACAGGAATCATAAAAATACCCTTCGTAAGGCGCTGCCGAGGTACGAAGCACACCATTCATGCAACCTGTGTAACGCACAATTGGGTCCGCTAGCGAAGCAGGAATCCCAATTCGCAACCAATTTGCCGGTTAAGACAACGGCAACGACATGCACTCACATTTTTCGATAGAAAAATGATGGCTGGGCCAGTTAAGATTGGGACTGGTCGCCTCCAGAGTATGCTTACCTGCGGGCACCATAAGAGTGATAACACCATCGGCGCTCGGTGTTTTACATCCGGGTTCGTCATCCGGAAAATAAGTCGTCAGACTGCCAACAGGGCTGCCATCGATATTTACATCTATTTCGTGTTGCGCCATACCGTTGGTTGAATAGATGGTTACCACTGCAGTATCGTCCGTGTCGCAAGACTGTGCATCTAGTTCCCGGGAACCGCTTATTTCCTCAAACATTGCAAAGGATTGGGAATACAACTTGTCTGCGGCGGATTCCACTCTACTGGCAACTTTAACCAGCCCGTCAGTTCCCTTGACGCCGTCATTCCACAGAGACGCGTTGATGGTTGAGCCGTCTTGGGTACTACTATCCCCGTCTGCATAAGACGGCAAAAATGCGGACACCGTCACAATTAGACTAAACATTGCCACTTTACCGTTCATATTCACACCTCCAACAACCATTTACGACAGATAAAGCCAATCTCCCAGGCAGTTAAATTTCGTAATAACAGGCGCCCCTAATTCAGGTTTGAAAAATTTCGGTTTCGCGCACGAGATCCGATGTGTGCAGGAAACTGTTCCATTGAAACTTTAGCAAACCGGAGATAAAAAAAGGTGAACGGGTTCTAAAATCGAAAAAACGCACGGAAAACCATTTGCCTGTATTGTAGGGACTTTTAGCTAATGGTGTGAGCTAGTTTGTGAACTCTGCTGTATCTTCAGTGTAAAAAAGGAGTCCGCGAAGGTATAGGAAAATTCAAAGATAGGTGTCTATAAACAGGTTTTTCCCGTAGCGCTGTTTCCATTTAATCTTCCAAACCTCACACAAGCGGACTTTCATTTGGCAGGTCGTTTCTCCGCCAGATGATTGGCCCAGGCCCGTGTATAGTGGTCGAGGTCGGCTGACCGATTAAGCTTGTTTACTTTCACGTCGCCTCGTAGCCGACAACGTTTTCAGCCCATATTGTTGATAGCTTTTTGTGATTCCCAAATTTAACTTTACAGATACCACCGGGGGATATTTATTCTTTTTTTCGATTAACAGCCGACTGTTCCTTAATAAAACCTTAAAAAACGGAGCTACTCATGATTGTTGTACAATAATCAAGTACAATAGCGCTCTGGGAAGGTACTAACTTTCCATTGCCCGACATGTACAACAGCAGGTGAATCAATATGTGGGACGAACGCTACAGTTCCGACGAATACATCTACGGCAAAGATCCCAATGATTTTTTAGCCAACGCCGTGGATAAAATTCCCAAAGGCAAGGTGCTTTGCATAGCCGAAGGCGAAGGCCGCAACGCCGTTTTTTTGGCTGAGAAAGGTTACGACGTCGTCGCGGTTGACGCCTCCGCCGTGGGATTGGAAAAAGCCCGCAAGTTGGCCAGGGAACGCGGTGTCAGTATTGAAACGATCGTGTGCGACCTGGCGCATTTTGATATCGAATCCGAAAGCTGGGACGGGGTCGTTTCCATTTTTGCGCATGTGCCCCCGTCAGTACGCAAAGAGCTGCATCAGAAAATCGTCAACGGCCTGCGTTCCGGTGGCACGTTGATTTTGGAAGCCTACCGACCGGATCAGTTAAAGTACAAAACCGGGGGACCGCCAACGGCCGAATTCATGATGACACTGGAAAGCCTGGAAGGGGAATTAGAAGGTTTAAATTTTGACTACGGCGTCGAACTTGATCGAGACGTGGTGGAAGGTAAATTTCATACCGGCAAAGGCGCGGTGGTACAGATTATCGGCGTGAAACCTTAGCGACACTTCATTCTTTGCGACTCGAGATGACACCGGGATACCATCACGGAGTGGGGTAACCATAAAGCGCCAGTTGGATGCGCGGTCAAACTTTATCTTTAGATTCGCCCCGGATTCCGCAAAGCTTCATCCGGGCCACCAACCAAGATCGCTGATATCGAAAATGGTTTGTAAATCCAACTCCACACGTTGCCGCAAACAATCAAACGGTGGCACGTTTAGTTACAGGTAGACATAAATTTCGCGGCGGGCGTTTTGCAGGGGTCTGAACTAAACGTCTTCTCAGGCTTATCTTCTTTGTCCTGGGTTTTTTCCGCGGCAGGCTTCTGTTCTGACTGGTTCTGTTGTGCCAATTCTCTTTGTCTTTCCAGCGCTTCCCGTTGGGCCTGTTGCCTTTGCAGCTCTTCTTCTTGTTTCTTGCGCAACTGTTCCATTTCACGGCGGGCGGCTTCGGCTTTTTCCCTTTCCCGCGCTAATTGTTCCTGCACTTGTTTAACGTTCTGGATTTCTTCCAACAACTTACGTTGTTTTTCCTGTTCTTCCTGTTTTGATTGACGTAAGCGCTCCAACTCACGCCGTGCCCTTTCTGCCTCGGCCTGTTCCCGTCTCAGTTTTTCTTCCAGTTTCCTTTGCTTACGTATCTTGTCATTATCGTCTGCTATTTGCCTTTTGAGAGTCGGTACCCGCAGATCGTCCAGAGACCTGGTCAGCTCGTCATTGGGTTTATTGGAAGTTATATTGGCCAGCAATTTAATTGCCGGCTTATATCCTTTATCCGCGGCAGTTCGATAAAGCTCAATAGCCTTATCACGATTTTTATCAACACCTTCACCTCTTTCATACATCATGCCCAGGCGAGTGATGGACTCAAGGTTACCCTGCTGCGCCAGTTTCAGATGTAGCTCATACAACTTTTGCAACATCGGGTCAGTGTTGGCAGAGTCAGCCGCAAAGATGCTATGGGAACCGGCACACAAGAGCAATGCTAAAACTGCAAGAGCATAGCACTTGATGAAAAACATCTTGTTTGTTTGCCGAGTTTTCATATTACTTGATAATCAGGTTCCGCCTTTCAAATTCACCCGCGGAACTAAGGTAGATTTTGCGCGGCCAACCTCTCTTGCCGCGCAATCAGACTAAACTCTTTGTTTTATGGCGCCACTAAAAAATCACGTCTAATGCGACTGTGAAGATCGTACCGCTATCCACCGGTTCGTCAAACAAACCATGGTTGTTGTCTTTCGGTTTGACATACAACACTTCAGCCTTAATGTCCGCTGATTCAAGCAGGTCATAGCGAATATCCAGCGCCTGTGAGGTTTCCTCGATGGCTAAGGGTGACTCATCCACGCCCTGCTTTATTTGTGAGACCGTATAGGTTGGCAAGAATTTACCCATCCGGTAACCCAGTGTAACGTACCAG
>JASFOJ010000267.1:0-3829 GCA_050116575.1 Gammaproteobacteria bacterium
GGCTAACCATGTTAATTCGGCTGCTATGCCAATTCGCTAACACCCACAACCATTTACGCACCCCGACAAGTAACCGGTTCCAATAAGTCAATTATGTAATCTTCTGATATATTGGGATACTTTTTTACAAAAAGAGGCAGATCTCTTTGTCTTTTGTCCGAAACTATAAAATCATACTCCCGCTTGCTGACGACAAAATGAGCATTTCCTATATGGGTTACTTCGTTCTCAGTCACTTTAAACTTGATAGAAAGTTCGTACACGGAACTAAATGCGTGATACTTGTTTAGACCGGAAAATTGATATATTTCATATACTCCTGGCTCCAAATCTATTGCAACTAACTTCCCTGAGTAATCGTTTAAGTCTGAGGCACATTCATTGTTTTTTCTTTTCCAATCTCTTTGCTCAACAACATCTTGCAACCCAATAGTTTTTTCATGAGTTTTATCGATACGACGTATATCTACAAAAAGGGCATAGCCACATTCTCCCGAAGAAGTAAGCGATATCACCACCACGCCTTTTTTTGGGTTCAAAGTATATTCAGTAGGTATATTCCCAACACTAAATGAACAGCCAGTTATAGCAACTAATATTATAAAACTGGATATTGCAGAAATTTTTGAAAACATAATCTCGTAGTTCGCTAATCTAAATTTAGCTGGACGGACCCACCGACCTCTTGACCCCGGGTCAGCGATTTTAAGTATCGCCCTGTTAAGCTATTCCCAATTCAAACAATCAATTATTTCCCGTTAAATATAGCAATTCAGGTAAGCATTAATTTCTCGCCGCTAACTAGTTGCGCTAAATATAACCAACTCTGTTAACGCTAGAGAATGACAGCCTTCAGGGGAAATGTCTATGGTGCGTTTTAATTTAGCAACCACCAAGGGGAAAAGAACATCTTCAATCAAAAGTCGCCACCCAATATAGTAATGAAAAAATAATAACAACCTATTTGTGGCGCGAACAGTTGCTTCGAATTCTTTCACAACTATTCAAGGCCGAAGTTAGAGTCAATATTAATGGCGATAGGTTACTTCAATATACGCACACACACTCACCACAACCAGGCTGCGCCACGCACACCGCTGGCGTCGCCGTATTCCGGTGGCAGCAGACGGGTGTTAACAGTGTCAGAGAACACATATTTGCCCCACCGCTTTGGTACGTTGGTGTATAGGCTTTTGATGTTTGACATGCCGCCACCCAGAACGATGACGTCGGGGTCCAGAATATTGATAACACTGGCCAGGCATCTGGCCATACGGTCTTCGTAGCGGTGAACGACAATGATGGCGTTTTCGTCATCGTCCAGCGCGAGCCGCACGATATCTTTGGCGGATAATTGGATACCGGTCATTTCATAAAAGTCCTGCGACATTCCCGGACCGGAGAGAAATTTTTCGATACAGCCCCGTTTTCCACAATAGCACTGAGGGCCTGGCACTTCTTCGGCATTGGGCCAGGGAACGGAGTTGTGTCCCCATTCTCCGGCAATGGCATTGGGACCGACAAGCACTTTTTTATTCACCACAATGCCACCGCCGGTACCGGTTCCTGCGATGACACCGAATACGACATTGGCATCACTGGCCGCGCCGTCTACTGCTTCGGATAAGGCAAAGCAGTTGGCGTCGTTGGCGAGACGCACCGGTCTTTGCAGGATTTGTTCAACATCCTGTTGCAGCGGTTTGCCGTTCAGCCACGTTGAGTTGGAATTTTTAAGTAAACCTGTGTTTGGTGATATGGCCCCTGGCGTACCGATACCAATGCTGCATTGTCCGCCCACCGAGCGCTCGGCCTTTTCGACCAATGATTTAACCGTGGACAATGTTGCCTGGTAGTCGTCGGGCACTGTCTCGACCCGGTCACGGAACAGGGTTTCTCCAGTTGCTGACAATGCCATGGCTTCGGTTTTGGTGCCGCCAAGGTCAATACCCAGTCGAATCTGATTTTCCATAAGCACCACCTTTGTGGTTTATTGTGACATGTGTTGCTGCATATGTTGTCGTGCTGTTTCCAGCAATTTACAAACGTCTTTGACACCTTCAAGAATGCGGGGTGACAGCCGGTTGATATGATTCCAATCAACGTAAAACAGGTTGTTGTAACGCACCGCGTCGAGGCCTGACCACTTGTTCCAGTCAAACAACCAGGCTGGCGCTTTGCCATTATTGCTGCTGGCGATGATTACCTGTGGATTGGCGGCAAGTACCGGCTCAATCGCGACATTGGGCGCCACTTTGTCAAGATCTGCAAATACATTGCGGCCACCACACACTCGAATAACTTCACTGATCAGGTGTTTGCCGTTAACCGTCATCATGGGTTGATTCCAGATTTCATAAAAGACGCTTACAACAGGCTTACCGGCGTAACGGGTCTTCAATTGCCGGTACTGTGAATTAAAACGTTTGATGGCACCCGCCGCGGTTTGCTGCGTGCCCGTCAATTTAGCAAACCGCCGCATGCTGGTCGCAATGTCATCCATAGTACGGGGGTTACTGTAAAACAAGGGGTAACCCATGTTTTCCAGTTTGGTCAACACGCGCTGCGGGTTTCCACTTTGCCAGGCGATAATAAGGTCAGGCTTTAATATCGCCAGCCGCTCCAGATCAATAGTGCTGTGATCACCGATACGCTCTATATTTTTTGCCTGTTCCGGAAAATCACTGTATTCCACGGTACCCACGATCCGGTTGCCCGCACCGGCGGCAAATAGTAATTCGGTGATATTGGGCGCGAGGCTGATTATGCGCTTGGCGGGCGCGGTTAGCGCCACTTGCCGGCCGGCATCATCAATGACTTCTATTTGCGCTGCCAGAACCGCCTTACTGATAAGCACTATTATACTGGCGGCGATAATGGCAGCTGCGGTCTGCATCGATTTTACAGGCATGGTTTGGGCATTATAACAGCACCCCGGAATTTCAGCTGATTACTGGTTTAACACCGCCACATACGCTAGATTATGCAGTGTACAACGATAAAATATGTTACAAATCAATCATGAAAATCGACAAAACAGCAGGATTACTCGACGCAGCCCGGCAACTGGCCTCGCCCAATTGCGATGACCGGCCGGATGTTGCCGATATCAGCCTGATTGTTGTACACGGCATCAGCCTGCCCCCCGGCGAATACGGCGGTCCCTGGATTGACGCACTTTTCACCAATCAATTGGACCCCAATGCGCATCCTTATTTCCAGGAGATTCATCAACTGGAGGTTTCTTCGCACTTGCTGATCCGTCGCGACGGTGAAATCGTGCAATATGTGCCGTTTCACAAGCGGGCCTGGCATGCCGGGCGCTCAAGCTTTGAAAACCGGGAACGCTGTAATGATTTTTCCATCGGCATCGAACTGGAAGGTACCGATGACCAGCCCTACGAACAATCCCAGTACGAACAACTGGCCAGCGTCATCGACAGTTTATGCGACACTTACCAGGAACTGAACACAGGGCGCATTGCCGGTCACTGCGATATCGCCCCCGGCCGGAAGACCGATCCGGGACCGTCCTTTGACTGGAACAAACTTCGTGAGTTATTAAAATCATAACAGGCGCCCCACACAACGGGAGCGCGTTGATGAGGCTTTGATCTCACGTATCCGCCTACAGAATATAACATTAACCGTGCGCGCCAATGGGCCATTACGCAGCCCTGGCGTTACGCCTGAGCGCCGATGCTGGCACAGCGTGGATCAAACGCTGCTGTAACTGTTAATCGCATCTGTTATTATGTACCTGATTTATGGCATGAAAAAGCAGGCCATCATGGGTTAAAATAACCACAATCCAACCAGGGACCGGCGCTAT
>JASFOJ010000268.1:0-3744 GCA_050116575.1 Gammaproteobacteria bacterium
GAAATGCGGGCACTTCATGGAACGAATCAACAATTGAATTCCCATAAAACTCTATCCTTACTGACCGTTTTGCGTTTGTTTTCGCACTTTATATAACAGTATGTGACAGTAAATTTTGCCGCTATTTGAATGACGGTGTTAATCGTTGTCACCCTACATAACCATCGCCCAATACAATCGCCCAATACATTCACGCAATTTTAAGGCAACACCCCGGATTATTGCATAACACCAATCATGCGCAATCCACGCCGGACATCTTTAGTAGCATCCTGCAGCATGGCGATTGCGGTTGGATAATCTCCCGCTTCAGCCGCCTTAACGGCGCGATCCCGTAAATCGGTGCCTTTTTTAACAAATGATTCCATCAGTTTTTTCGCGCCTGGCTTGGGCTTTTTCTGTTCCACCGCGATGGGTATCAATTCGGCGTAACCTTCAAAACGGCGCAATTCATACTCGTATTCTTCCTGAGCATTTTCAAAATTCAGGTCATAGACAATGGTTTGATTGTTCAACATCTTGTGGATAGCAACGGTAATCGCCCGCTGCGCCTTTTCAAGATTGTGATTGGCTTTCAGGTAATCCCCCTGTTTGGCGAAATCCGCCGCGGATGATATCAACTCGGCGACCACTTTGCGGTCGTAGTCCACGGCCGCTTCCGGACCCTGTTTTTTGACAATTCGGTCGTAGTTTTGCTGATGGGATTTCTGGAAATCCTTAATCGATGCCTGCAACTCACCATAGTGTTCTTTCATTCGCTCCAGGGCGCTTTCATTGGGCACGAGTTTGGTGGCTTTCTGGATTAATGCCACGGCGTTTTCGGCCTGTTTATAGGCCTGCTCGTTGTTGCCGGCTTTGAGACTGTCCTTGGCGGCCTGCAACTCGCCACTTGCTTTCTTGTGAAGTGCAATGGCTTCACTAATACGGCTGTCCAGCACCGTCTGGCTGTTTTTGGAATTTATCAGCATATTGGCATACATAATTTTCTGGTTAACATCACCGGCACTGATTTTCCGGGCCGCGGCTTTCGCCGCTGGCGCAGCAGCTGTTGTGGTCTTTTTGATATCAACTGTTTCGCCTGGATCGACGATGTGAATTTTCCCACCCATGTAAGGATGATTGCGGCACGAGTAATACAACAAATCCGGGGTCTTGTCGGTGGGCGTAAAGGTTATTGTACCCTTATAGGTATACATTCCCTGAACGCCTTCTGAATAAGGCGTGCTGCCCCAACCCACGCCTTTTAATGAAAGATAAACATCGTGTTTGGGGTTGGTAACAACGTCTATCGTGTAGGTTTTACCCCGCTCCATCACAAGTTCCTTGCCCGGCACATTGTTCACGGAAAAACCCATGCTATGGCCTTTACCGTAAAATGGATGAGACGGCGTTTTAGCGCCGACCGTAATCACAAAATGATTTGGGTCTGTGGGGATAGGAACCGTTTTGGGGGCTTCGGCGCCTGATTGATCCCCCGTCGTAACCGGTTGTTGTTCCGTTTCTGTTTGTTGCGGCTCGGCAGGCGTTTTCATAGGTTCAACCTGTAACGCCTCTTCTCCGGCCGACTGGCTGGGGATGACTTCCACCACCGGTTCCGGCTTTTGTTCCGGTACTTGTTCCGCTTTCTCTTCGCTCGCAGCTTGCTTTTCACCACCAGCTGCCGCCTCATTCTGTCCGGTTTCCTGCCCGGCAGATTTGTCCGCCGCCTTGTCAGCGGTTGTATCCTGCGGTTCGGTTAAACTGCAGGCGCTCAACAAAATAACCAATATGACAGGAAGTGCTAAAATCGACCGGATATATACTTTTTTCATGATTGCTGCCCAATAATACCTGCGTAACGACGCATCGCCCTCGGATGCGTCGAAATCGTCCAAATCACTCAATTGGAGGCAGTTAGCGTGCCCCTGCTCTCACGAACATTCTCGCGTTTTAACGTATAGCTTAAATAACAGACTGTAACGTTTCGTGGAAAAAAGCAATACATAAACAAACGGCGCGTAGCGAACTCTATGCCACGCGCCGTGTTCAGCTAACCTGTAAGGTCATATTTTCTTCTATATCGTGCCGGAGCCCAACGTCCGCTCGATAATATTTGTTATCGCCAGGGCGTTTTTAAACTGGCTTCACTGCGCGGCGGCTTCCAGTCTTTAGGCTTCGGTTTCGAATGACACTTTTTGCATGATTTTGTGGTAATGGGAAACGAAACCTTACCGTGACAAACGCCACATTTTTGTCCCAGCAGGATGGCAGACATGTTGATCACGTTGGCATTACGCTGCGGGATAAAAATTTTGGGATGGCAATTGGAACAATGCAGCCACTGGGTATGAGGCTTGTGCGGGAACACCACATCGGGTACCGATGCCTTTACCTCGCGTACAATGTCCAGGTCCATCACCAACGGTTCGACTTTGGGGTCCTTACGGTCATAACGCGGTTTTAACAAACCATCGCCCAATGCCTTAACCCAGTCTACATAGTTACCAAAAGGTGTTTTCGGCAATCCCTCGAACGCAATCAATGGCGGCTGTAACACGTGCGTACCGTCATTGGCAGGGTCATGGATACCGTCTTCCGGCGGCGGCGCATTTTTCATCTTTGGCTTTTTCAGCAAACGATTAAAAACGTTGGCTGCACTGACAGACCCCTGGTGTTTTTTTGCTGCTTTTTTCTCGGCGGCCAGACTTTCCACCCCCGTCAACATGACAGCAAGGAGGAGTGCCATTAAAACCGACAAATATTTTTTCATAGTCATTGTGTTCTCCCTCTCGCCCTTATTGTTATTGCACTTTTTCTTTGTCTTCTAGCGCTTTATACGTTGGTGCTACGAGACGTTGAACGGTACTGCCGTGGATGGATGTGGGTGTACCGGGAACACCGGAATGGCACATACCGCAGTTTTCCACTGACCAAGAAATTTCCCCGTTATGACATGCACCGCAGTACTGGCCGTCGATGATTTTCGCCATGGTAATCTTGTTGCCGCCAGCCTTGAATTTAAAACCCAGGTCAGCATGGCAAACTTTGCAACGAAAACGAATTCGATGATACCAATGTGGAAAAACAACGGGGCGCATACCTGCCGCGTCTGCATAATTATTGATCACTACATCAGCGTATTCTGCTTTTGCTGAATGCGGCATTGTTAATGCCGCCAGTACCGCCACTACGCCGAGCAGCCCTATCAGTGCGGATCTAAACATAGAGCCCTCCTCCCTATTTGTGTTCGTCATATCTAATTCCGCGGTTTGTGGTTATATTTATCACTGAATACCGAACTATACTACACGGTATTAAAATGATCGAGTAGCCGAAAACGTTAATGATTCAGTGGTAGTCCCCGTGTCGACCTGCATTATACGGAAAGTCAGGCTTGTCGTCAGCAAACCCACCCGGTAATCGAACCGGTTTTCGGATTCCGTGGTCTCCGAGGCATTGACATCTTCATTGGCAAATCGTTTATTGTACGTTAGTTTTGTCGAGAATCTTAATGCATAGATACCAAAAATTCGAGCATTTCTGTAGGTCACGTTGGCGGTCATGGTTTTGGGGTTATTCGTGCCTTCAGCGTCTGCCAGGTCCTGCTTGCTGGTTTGAAAATTGATGGAAGCCGATATAGCGCTAACCCTCGACAACGTGTTGCGCTGAGTGATCTGTAGATACAATTGCTGGAATGATGTCTCCTGTTCGCCAAAGGTGCGCGAATCCGATAGTGACAGCGAGGAAAACGTGGCCGAGCTGGGC
>JASFOJ010000269.1:0-3714 GCA_050116575.1 Gammaproteobacteria bacterium
CGCGGTCCATTCATCACGAACGGCACGACAAGCTTATTTTACCTGCGCCCGAAGAGGATATATTGGCCTTCTACGTGCGAGAAGCATTTCCCAGCATAGCCACGGGGACAAGCTTAACAGCTGGATTGATTACAACGAAACAAACACTGGAAATACGCTCAGAACTTAACGAAGGTGGCGTGATTTTTGGTGATGGTATCGAAGCCGATTATTTACCATTTAACTGGGGCATGAACGCTACGTTTTCTGTTGCTCACAATAAACTTTCATTGGTGCGGCCTGCAAGATAAAAATTTTTCAATAACTCCCTAACCGTTTATTGCCACATCCGGTTAAGTCTATAAAACGGGTTGATTTCGTGGCTACATCCATTTATTTTAAATTTGAAACGTCAATATGATACATGGCCCCTTTTTTCCTAAACAACTACCAAAATAAAGCCCCAAATATCGACATGACCAGCACTCTCGTCCACCAAAGAAACCTCCCTCTGAACTCAGAGGGAGGTTTTCAAGCTTAGCTCACATTATCTACCGAATAAGCCAATCCGCTACATTGAACTAGCTTTAGTGATATATCACCGTCAAGGTTGGAATATAGAAATCGTAAGCATCAAAGGACGTTATATTTCCTGGATAATATCCATAATTTTCGGACAGAAAACCCAGTCCATTATTTGTGTAGACTCCACTAGCCCAATTCTGAACTGTCGCAGTCAAATCGATGCTGTAGGTCCGTCCCGCGTAGGTCGGATATGCGTAGGTCTGCCAGGAACTTGTATAATACTGGAAATTTGCCATCAGGTTCCAGGTTACGGTCGAGGCGTTCCAACTGGTTGCGACTGCAGCAATCTGGAAGTTCTGCGGGTACAAACCCACTGGCGCCGTATTCGTTTCCAGGTTAAGCGTGGCCGAATCGATCGTCATTCCTGCCAGCGATGTAACATTGAATTTAACCAGCCCGGCAAAAGCAAGGGAGCTAGGGAAGTCCAAACCACCGGCCCACATAATACCAACCGTCGGATATGTATTTGGATATGCCGTATTTGCCCAGGAACTATCAAGCGAATTACTTTCTACCACATTGCTGGCAATAGCCTGCAGGGTGACGGTCTGTTGTCCTGCCGCCGTCGTAAATAGCATACCTATATCATCTGAAGAACCCGCAGTATTATATGCCCGTACACTCATCGCATAGCCAGTACCTGCTGACAAACCGGTAATCTGCGTGGACGTTACATTGGCACCCACAGTCCCGATCACCACCAGACTGGTCAAACAGCTAAATTGATTATTTCCCAGCGATGAATACAAACCATCACACCGTATAATATCAAATCCGCTCTCGTTACTGGAATTATCCTGCCATGAAAGCGTTGCGCCAGTCGTGGTTATATTGCTTATCGCCGGGTTTGTCGGCGCGGCGGGTACGGTTACCGGCGGAGCCGATGCCGTACCACTGACATTGACGGTTACAGGGTTCTCGTCGGGATCATTCGACGGGATATCAAAGCTATCGCTTGATGATCCTGCCGTGGTCGGCGCATAGCGAATCGTAATGGTGCAATTTGAACTAACTGTCACCGTCTGACTGGAGCAATTGTCCGTTGTCTTGCTGAACGGTGATGCCAGTGGATTCGCGCTGGCAATGGCACCGATAACTAGGTTTGCATTGCCGTTATTGGTAATCGTAACCGTCCTGTCCAGCGTATTGCCTGCGGTGAGGGAACCAAACGGTATCTGCAGATCATCAGTGGGTGCTACCGAGTCCGTCACAGTGATATCCGGTGTAGACGGCGCGACCTGGCCTGTACCACTCACACTGATTGTCACGGTATTTTCATCCGGATCGTTGGAGGGTATATTGAATGCGTCGTTATACACCCCGTCAATCGTTGGCTCGAACCGGATCGTCAGCATGCAGGTGTCGGACGTACCCAGGGATACGCCGGAACAGTTGTCGCTCAGGATAGTGAAAGGGTAATTCAGCGGATTTGCGTTGGCAATGTCGCCAAGATCAAGCGAGCCGCTACCATTGTTGGTGATGGTGACCGTCCCGTCCGACGTCCCGCCAACCGTGATACTCCCGAA
Source organism: Gammaproteobacteria bacterium (assembly GCA_050116575.1). Classification (GTDB taxonomy): domain Bacteria; phylum Pseudomonadota; class Gammaproteobacteria; order SZUA-152; family SZUA-152; genus JAKEGK01. The sequence goes on from JASFOJ010000269.1 coordinate 2,091, forward strand.
CGGTAGCTGCAAATCGTTGTTCGGACTTATCGAATCCGTCACACCAATATCAGGTATCTGAGCTAATGTACCAGAACCACTTACTGAGATTGTAACCGGATTTTCATTCGGATCGTTGGATGGAATATCGAAACTGTCGTTGGCGGAACTTTCCGCGGTCGGTTGAAACCTGATCGTCAGAGTGCAACTGGAAGACGGTGCCAGAGTTTGACCGGAACAGTTATCTGCTGGTTTACTGAAAGGTGCGTCAAGCGCGTTGGTCCCGGCAATCGTACCGATTACCAGATTATTGCTGCCATCATTGGTAATAGTAACCGTCCTGTCTGAACTCGACCCTATCGTGACACTACCAAAGGGAATCTGTAAATCATCTTCCGGGCTCGCCGAATCCAGCACAGTAATATCCGGGTTGGCGCCACCCGCCGTGCGAGTTCCATTCACTTGCGTGGTACCGGTACACACTACTGCCCCATTCTGTGTATTACGCGCTTCCCAGTTGGCGGTACCCGAGATCTGATTGCCCGAAATTGTCAGCGACATGCTGGTTATGGTGATCCAAACACCATCGGAATTGCTATAAAACTGCCCAGTCCAGGACAGGTTATTGCCGGACACGGAGCCGTTAAAAGTATCATCAGCGGTCTCGACGGTGATGCTGCTGCCGTTTTGCGTGACCGTTACCGAATAACTGTCAGTGTCGCCACTTCCTCCACATTGGGTATCGTCGATTTGCTCGGAGATCGCCCACGTACCGGAAACATCCGTCGGCTTGTTGCTACCGCCGCCACCACCGCCCCCGCCTCCACCACATGCCGCCAGGAAGGCAAGCATAAAAAATATTCCGACCATTTTGTTAGGTTTATAGTTCATGGCGCACCTCCTGACATGCTGCCCACCCTAGCAATTGTCCGCAGTGGACTTAAAAGATAAATTGCCTCATATAAAAAAGTATAATTGCCCTGACAGTTATTATGCGGCCGTTGCCAACGTGAAAATATTAAGGATTGACGCACAAATAATGCAAAACGCTAAGTAACACGCATGTATTCATGGCAACACTCTCCCACGGCCGCACCCCAGTTGGAGCGGTTCTTTGTGATCTTTATACAGCACCGAACTAATTACACAGTAAATACGTTATCCAGATTTATACCACAACATCCCGCAACTATTTTTGATTTCCATCAAACACACAAAATATAGTTATTACAATTAAATACTCATTTAACAATGATAATCCAACCGTTAGCAATAAATGCCACATGAACTAATTAAATAGACTTTTAAAAATAATACGAAATAACGGGATACTATCTTGGCTTCCTATAGATTTTACTAGTTCTTTTCCCAACAAATTCGATTTCAAGTATTTCCAAAACTGGCGAAACAAGCAAGGATCCCTCCGGCAAAGCCGGTGGATGCTTGCTCTTGCCTTTTTCCAATTCGGCCACTGGCCATACATCCCCCAAGCAATTTCACTGTCATCGCTCGCCATTCCGCCAGGCTTACTACTTTTTTTGGTTTGATTTCCTACAGCATACGGATATTCAACGCCTGCTACGAAATCATCTTCTTCAGCTCGGCGTTTCCCGCTGCAGGTCTTTTAACCGACGCCCTTCCCAGT
>JASFOJ010000270.1:0-3710 GCA_050116575.1 Gammaproteobacteria bacterium
TGTGCCCAGTAATACTTCAACAGCGACACATCGCTTACCGTCGACGGTGGGAATAAGGCGTTGGGAAATGAACGCCCGCAGGTTTAACGATAAATCCATTAACAACTGGTTGCGGCGTTCTTCGGGAAAGAAGTTGATGATCCGGTCCAGCGCCTGGTTGGCATTATTGGCGTGCAGCGTCGAGATCGCCAGGTGGCCGGTCTCCGCAAAAGCAATGGCGTGTTCCATGGTTTCGCGGTCGCGCACCTCTCCAATGAGAATCACGTCCGGCGCCTGACGCAGGGTGTTTTTCAGGGCATCTTCATAGGTGTCCGTGTCGACGCCCACTTCACGTTGGTTGACGATACATTTTTTATGGTGGTGAACGAATTCAATGGGGTCCTCGATAGTAATAATATGGCCGGTACTGTTGGCATTGCGGTAGTCAATGAGGGCTGCCAGTGAGGTTGATTTACCGGAGCCGGTGCCGCCCACAAACAGGATCAAGCCGCGCTTTTGCATAATGACTTTCTTCAAAATTGGTGGCAGGCCCAGTTCTTCGGCTTTGGGAATTTGTACTTTGATGTTCCGGATGACCATGGCCACCTGGTTGCGCTGTTTGAAGACATTGACACGAAACCGTCCAATGCCCGGCTCGGAATGGGCCAGGTTCATTTCCGGTTTGTCTTCAAACTCCTCAATCTGTTCCTCGTTCATTAAGTCATAGGCCAGATCCTTGACGCGCCCCGCCGGCAATGTGCCTTTTTCAATCGGTTTCAGAATACCCTGGATTTTGGCGCTGACGGCCGCGCCTGTCGTAAAATACAGATCCGACGCGTCGTATTTCACCATCAATTTAAGGTAATCTTTCATTTCCATGGGTACGGCTCCGATAACTTATTGATCTGTAGAGGATAATAATAAAATCTAATGTTAGATACATCGGTCGCGGGGGCTGTTTCTTTAGTGATCTATTTGGCGAATGGCGATGACACCGTCGCCAAATTCAGGCCGGAGTGGGTGTCGAGGGGATCGTGGGTAGGATCCGGCCAGATAATACGGACGGTTATATGTTTGATTTGAAGACGGATTTACTGGCTCGTTATCCCGCCGCGGTGCGCCAGCGGATGCTCACCGATTGGCAGTCGTTTCAGCAGCGCTGTGGGGAGCATGACGCTGCCCTCGCCAAAGGTCTCGCGGATCGCCAACAGGAACTGGTGCAAGTGTGGGGATGCAGTGAGTTTGTGGCCAAACACTGTGTCGCCAATCCGGCATTACTGGCAGATCTGGTGCAGTCTACCGATTTGTGGCGGCGTTATTCCGATGCTTATTATGCTGATACGCTACGCCACGAACTGGCGTCGTGTGATACCGAATCGACGCTGCATCAACGGTTGCGGCGATTTCGCAATCGCGAGCTGGTACGCATTGCCTGGCGTGATATTGGTGGTCATGCCGATTTGTTACAAACCATGTTTGAGCTGTCCAGTCTCGCCGATGCCTGTATTGTTGAAACGCTGCAGGTATTGCACCGCTGGTTAACCGTGGATCTGGGGCATCCACAGGACCGCGACGGCAACGACCAGCATCTTATTGTACTGGCGATGGGCAAACTCGGTGCCTACGAACTCAATTTTTCGTCGGACATTGATTTGATCTTCGCCTATCCGCAAGACGGTGAGACCTGCGGCGGGCGTAAGGCGGTTGCCAACGAACAATTCTTTATCCGCCTTGGCAAACAATTGATCGCGGCGCTTGATCAGCGTACGGCTGACGGATTCGTGTTTCGCACCGACATGCGCTTGCGCCCGTTTGGTAAAAGTGGGCCCTTGGCGATCAGCCTGGATGCGCTGGAAAACTACTACCAAACCCATGGCCGGGAATGGGAGCGTTATGCTTTTATCAAGTCTCGGATCGTCAGTGGCGATCCCGACCCCAGCAGCGAACTGGTCGCGATGCTGCGTCCCTTTGTTTACCGGCGTTATCTGGATTACGGGGTGTATGAATCATTGCGCGAGATGAAGCAATTGATCGTTGCCGAGGTGGAGCGTAAGGGGTTGAAAGACAATGTAAAACTGGGCGCGGGTGGAATCCGCGAAATTGAATTTATCGGCCAGGCGTTCCAACTGATCCGCGGCGGGCGTGACCCGCAACTGCAGCAAAAACAAATCTTGCATACACTGGACGTATTGAGCGCGCGTCAGCAGTTACCGCAATACGTCGTTAACGAATTAAAACAGGCGTATGTATTTTTACGCACCACTGAGCATCGTTTGCAGGAGGTGCGTGACCAGCAAACCCACGAATTGCCCCGTGGCGAGGATGATCGCCACTGCCTGGCGCTGTCCATGGGCTTCGATTCCTGGTCATCATTTTACAGTCAATTACAGCATCACCGGCAGCGGGTGCGGGAGCATTTTGACCAGGTGTTTGAATCGCCGCAGATTTCCCAGTCCGATCAGGTCGACAACGCCCTGCAGTTAAAACATCTCTGGTTGCAGAAATTAGATGATGATAAAGCCGTTGCGCTCTTGCAGGAGCTGGGTTACCAGGATGCCGGAGCCGTATTGAAACAGGTCAAGGTTCTGTGGGATTCGTCCGCCACCCGGGCGCTGTCCAAGACCGGTCGGCAACGGCTCGATGCGCTGATGCCGTTGTTGATTGCCGCTTCCGCGCCATACAAGGACGGCGCCGAAGTTTTTAAACGTGTTCTGGAGTTGGTTCAGGCCATCAGCCGGCGTTCCAGTTACCTGGCGCTGTTACTTGAAAATCCCATGGCCTTATCACAGCTTATTAAACTGTGCTCCGCCAGCCCCTGGATTGCCCATCAGTTAAAACAACATCCTTTGTTGCTGGACGAATTACTGGATCCCCGGACGTTATATCATCCCCCCAACCGTGAAGAGCTGGAACAGGATTTGTCGGCGCGATTGTCCCATATCGATGAAGACGATCTGGAACAACAAATGGATGCGTTGCGCCATTTTAAACAAACCAGTGTGCTGCGCGTCGCCGCCGCGGACGTCTTCGGTGCCGTGCGCTTAATGGTGGTCAGTGATCATTTGACCTATATTGCCGAGACCGTGGTGAATCATACGCTTGAGATGGCCTGGCGGCACATGGTCAGGCGCCACGGGGCGCCGTCCGGTGCAGCTAGTGCCGGTGACCGGCCAAATTTTTCAGTGGTAGCTTACGGTAAGCTGGGAGGACTTGAACTGAGTTATGGATCCGACCTGGATCTGGTTTTTTTGTACGATGCCGATCCCAATGGTTTCACGCAGGGCGATAAATCCATTGCCAATGGTGTATTTTATGCCCGGCTGGGTCAGCGGATGATTCATATATTGACGGCTTTTACCCCCGCCGGTGACCTGTACGATGTGGACATGCGGTTGCGTCCCAGTGGTGATTCCGGGCTGTTGGTCACCCACATTGACAGTTTCCGGGATTACCAGGTTAAAAAGGCCTGGACCTGGGAGCACCAGGCACTGGTGCGCGCCAGGCCGGTGACCGGTGATGATGAGGTCAGCGAGAAGTTCCAGCAGTTGCGCCGTGAAGTCCTGGCTCAGCATCGGGATATCGGTAAGCTGCGCGGGGAAGTGGTGGACATGCGCGAGCGCATGCGCAAGGAACTGGCGGCCAAAAAATCCGGCTTTTTCGATCTCAAGCAGGGTGAAGGAGGTATCACTGATATTGAATTTATGGTCCAATATATGGTGCTGGCCCGGGCA
>JASFOJ010000271.1:0-3678 GCA_050116575.1 Gammaproteobacteria bacterium
TATAGATAGCATAAAAATATCTGTATTTACAGATACCTATGAATCTACCTATTCTTCACTCAGTCTCAAATGTCGAGTTTGCAGTGGAGCAGGAGGTCGGTTGTGCCTTTAGTCAATATGCGGGATCTGTTGCAACATGCCTACCGCAACGGTTATGCGGTGGGTGGTTTTGATTTGGTGAGCCTGGATTTCCTGGAGGCAATTATGTCCGCCGCGGAAAACAAATGTTCCCCGGTGATTTTGTCGCTCGCCGAATCTCACTTTGAATATTATGACTTCGAACTGGCCATGGCCGCGGCGGAATTGGCAGCAAAGCGATCTTCCGTGCCGGTAGCCATTCATCTTGATCATGGCGCCTCGTTCGAATCGGCCGTTACGGCGATTAACCTGGGGTGTAACGGCGTCATGGTGGACGCTTCACAGCAGGCGTTTGACGCTAACGTGGCAACGACACACAAGATTGTCAGCATGGCGCATGGGTGCTGTGTTCCGGTTGAAGGTGAACTGGGTTACGTTGCCGGTGTGGAAGGCGAGGATGCCGAGAAACACCCGGGCGAACTGATTTACACCTCGGTGGACGAAGCAAAGACTTACGTTGAGCAAACCGGGGTTGATTTGCTGGCTGTCTCGGTAGGCACCGTACACGGGCGTATGAAAGGCGAGCCGGACCTTGATTTTGATCGCCTTAAGCAAATTAACGACGCGCTGGGCATTCCGCTTGTCATACATGGTGGTACCGGCCTGTCTGACAAGCAATTTGAAAAACTTATCCAAAATGGTGTCGCCAAGATCAATTATTACACGGCGCTGGCCGATGCCGCGGGTGGAAAAATGCGTGACAATGTTGCGGCGAACGGCCAGTGTGGCTACACCGGTATCGTCAAAGGAATCCAGGATGCCATTCAAGCCGAGGTGGAACGCTGTATGGTGAACTGGGGATCGGCCGGACAGGCTGATGCGGTTATGAAAACGTCCACCAGGTGGCAGCCGGTACACCACGTGATTATTTATAACACCGATATTGACGATGACGAACAAGTTGCCAGGGTTATGCGTGAAGGGGAAAAGGTATTAAGCAAAATTCCCGGCGTGCGCCGCGTAATCACCGGTAATGCTGTACAGGATGATGCCAGGTATAAATTCAGCTGGCTGATTGAGTTTGTACATGACAAGGTGATAGAAAGCTATCGTGATCACCCTGATCACATGGCGTTCGCGAATAAACTTTTCAGGCCCATCGCAAGCGATCGCATTAGTATTGATTTCAGGCAAAATTAATATTTTGACTTACTATTTTACCAAGCACAAAATAATTAACGGCCAATAACCCTGCTGCTGCCGCAATTATTAATACAAACGAACTTTTAACATGGGTTTCCATGGTAACAGTCTCGTTTTTTCCTGCTTTAAGTCTGTACTACCTACAATGTCCCGATAAACGGCAATTTATATCCCAAAAATGGATTTAAAAATTACGTAATTAAATACAGCAAATAAGGAAGAGGCGTTACTTGATCGAACGGGGAATGCCGCTTTGTAATCGTGGACAAATTTGAAGCGTATCAAAAGCTAACAATTGAAACTTGGCCCTGGATGGCCTATTTCTTTGTTGAACATTTGTGATTGGAATTTCAGGTTTTTCTGCTCCAACATTAGAATATTCCCCAGCAATTAAAAGTGTCTGGTTTTGGTGCTCGATATCAAAACAGATGTTATCCGCGTGGCGAAAATTGTATTTTGCCAGGGTTCCAGTTGGACAACCCGGGCAGTTGCGGAAACGATGAATGGGATCTATGTCCCGGGTATTTAGATAACGGGATTAGTAAAGTGCTTCTTCTCGCCTTGGAAGACCTGCCAGCGCAACCGTGACACGATATTGCGATATTCGCGGCCATTCGGTGAGTTGTGTTGGTGGCCAATTGATTTATAATTTGTCTAAAATGACATTTATATTGGGCGCCAGTGAATAGAAAATGACGCAAAATTATACCCTTCGCCTGTACATTATGGGCCATTCCACCAGTTCCCAGCAAGCTATTGCGAACATAAAGCGTATTTGCAAGGAAGACTTACAGGGGCGGTATCAGCTTGAGATCATTGATGTTTTAGAGCGACCGCAGTTGGCCGAGGACGAAAAAATTCTGGCGACACCGACTCTTGTCAAAGAGCTTCCGCCACCGTTACGCCGTGTAATCGGCGATTTGTCAAACACAAAACTGGTTCTGATGGGGTTGGATTTGCTGACACCGGCCGTGGATTCAGAGGGCATATAGATGCAAAAGACCAAAATGCAGCAGTCGGTAAATAAACACCCGACAGGCATTCGTGGATTTGATGCTATTTCGCAGGGAGGATTGCCCAAGGGGCGAACTACGCTTGTGTCCGGAACTTCCGGTTCAGCGAAGACCTTATTCGCCGTTCAATTTCTGGCCGAGGGCGTACGGCAGGACGGCGAGAACGGCGTGTTCGTCACTTTCGAAGAATGGCCCGCCGACATTGTACAGAACATGGCATCCATGGGGTGGAATATCAGTGAATGGGAACAGCAGGGAAAATGGGCTTTCGTGGACGCGTCGGCTCATCCCGAGGAAGATGCTATTGTTTCAGGCTCATACGACCTGGGCGCGCTATTGGCGCGAATTGAATATGCTATTAAGAAGGTTGGAGCAACCCGTGTGGCCGTGGATTCCCTCGGTGCCCTGTTCGAGCGGCTGCCGGACGCCAGGCTCGTGCGTTGCGAGTTGTTTCGTATCGCCGCGACGCTGAAGAACCTCGGCGTCACCGCCGTGTTAACGGCCGAACGAACTGTCGATCAAGGTCCTATCTCGCGTCACGGTATCGAAGAATTCGTTGCTGATAATGTCGTTATATTGCGCAATACGTTGATCGCTGACAAACGGCGCCGCACCATCGAGATATTAAAATTCCGCGGCGCTTCCCATCATAAGGGAGAGTATCCATTTGCCGTTATACCCTGCGAAGGACTGGTTATGATTCCGTTGTCCGCCGCCGGCACCGAGCAGGAAACTTCGACGGAACGGGTAACAGCCGGCAGCTCGGAGTTGGACGAGATGTGTGGTGGGGGCCTGTTCCGCGATACAATATTGCTCATATCAGGTGCCACCGGCTGCGGCAAAACCCTGATGACCACTCAGTTTGTAGCCCGTGCAGCAGAACAAGGTGAACGGTGCCTGCTCCTGGCGTTTGAGGAGAGTCGACAACAACTGTTTCGCAATGCGATTGGTTGGGGTGTGGATTTTTTAAGTATGGAAGAGGTCGGGCTCCTTAAGGTGATTCACGATTACCCGGAATCGGCCAGTCTCGAAGACCATCTTGTGCACATACGAACCGCCATCGATGAGTTTAAACCTCATCGTGTCGCCATCGACAGTTTAACTGCACTCGAAAACGTATCTTCTGAGCGCGCTTATCATGAATTTTTGCTGGCGGTAACATCGCTGCTCAAGGAAAAGCAGATTACCACCTTATGCACGGCTGGCGCATCCAACCCGATGAGTGACCGTTCGGTCACGGGTGCGCACGTTTCGAATATCACTGACGCAATCATTCTACTGCGGTATGTAGAAATTGGGGGTCAAATAAAGCGCAGCATTACTGTGCTGAAGACTCGGGGTTCCGCTCATGATACCAGCATTCGCGAGTTCAATATTGATAACC
>JASFOJ010000272.1:0-3663 GCA_050116575.1 Gammaproteobacteria bacterium
ACGGACATCCGATTGGCGTTGAACCAGGCGGTGTGCGTAAGTGATCGGTGCCGGCATTAGCACGTCCGTTTCATTGGACGCATAACCAAACATCAAACCCTGATCACCAGCGCCCTGTTCATGGTCATCCGTCTCATCAACGCCCGCGGCGATATCGGCGGATTGCTTGTCGATGGACGTCAGGACCGCGCAGGATTCCCAGTCAAACCCCATATCGGAACTGTTGTATCCGATACGCTTGATGGTCTGGCGTACCACGTCCTGCATGTCTACCCATGCTTCGGTGGTGATTTCACCGGAAATGACAACCATGCCGGTATTGACCAGGGTTTCACAAGCCACCCTGGCTTTGTTATCTTGTTCAAATATTGCATCCAGAATGGCATCAGAGATCTGGTCCGCGACTTTGTCCGGATGACCTTCCGACACGGATTCTGATGTAAATAAGTGACTATTTCCCATATGAGACCTTCTCCTAAAGCAAAAAACAGTAAATTATACCGGTTTACCGGGGGACAAGCAATTGGACAGGAACCGTCCATCGCCGTTTTTTATTATAATTTCAATTAGTTACCTTCATCATGGCGGCCGTAATTGTCTTCATAACGGACAATATCGTCTTCACCAAGATAGCTCCCCGACTGCACTTCGATAATTTCCAGCGGCACGGTGCCCGGATTGGCCAATCGGTGTTTTTCACCCAGGGGAATGTAAGTGGATTGGTTTTCAGTAATCAGGAATACGTCATCACCGCGCGTGACTTTGGCCGTTCCCCGCACCACGATCCAGTGTTCTGCCCGGTGATGATGCATTTGCAGTGACAGGCTGGCGCCAGGATTAACCACGATACGCTTCACCTGGAAACGCTCGCCCGCTGTCACGCCTTCGTAGGAGCCCCAGGGCCGGTAGACGCACCGGTGCACCAAACGCTCGTCACGCTGTTGCTCCTTCAGCCATTCGACGATTTTTTTGACATCCTGGGCACGGTGCTTGTCCGCCACCAGCACCGCATCCGCCGTTTCCACCACCACCATGTCCTTGATGCCAATACCGGCGACGAAGCGGTGTTCCGAATGGACAAAACTGTTGCTGACATCGTGGGTTTTGACATCCCCCTTGATGACATTACCGTGCTCATCCTGCTGACCCACTTCCCATAATGATGACCAGGCACCCACATCGGACCAGCCGGCATCCAGCGGGACCACCGCCGCCAGCGCTGATTCATCGCCGGCCACTTTTTCCATGACTGCATAGTCGATAGAGTCTGATGCGCATTGCTCGAAGGCTTTTTGGTCAACGCGATAAAAATCCAGGTCCTGCTGACCGTTGGCATTAGCTTCCCGGCACGCTGCAAGAATATCCGGCCGGAACTTTTCCAGCTGTTGTAGCCAGACACCAGCCTGCATCATGAACATACCGCTGTTCCACAGATAGTCGCCTGACGCCACGTACTGTTCCGCCGTTTGCAGGTCCGGTTTTTCAACGAACTGGGCGATCTCGTAACAAGTCGCGCTTTTTTGGCCGGCTATACCCAGCGGGTTGCCCTGTTTGATATAACCGTATCCCGTTTCAGGTTGTCGGGGCACAATGCCAAAAGTTACCAGTGCGCCCTGCTCCGCCAGCGAATAGCCCTGTTGGCAGGCGGCCAGAAACAAGTCGGTATTCAAAATTACGTGGTCGGCCGGCATGACCAGCAACACCGTTTCAGGGTCACTGATCAACGCGGCCAGTGTTAATGCCGGCGCGGTGTTACGGCCTACTGGCTCCAGCAGAATTTTCCCCTGTTCCAGGCTAATCTGGCGCAGTTGCTCGGCCACCAGAAACCGATGCTCATTGTTGGATACGATGATGGGGGATTGTAACGAGGGTAACCCGGCATCCGATTCATCACTGTCGGACTGATACAACCGCAATAAGGTATCTTGCAGCATGGTATGGTCGCTCACCAGCGGTAATAGCTGCTTGGGATACAATTCACGGGACAGCGGCCACAGGCGCGTGCCGGAACCGCCGGATAAGATGACAGGTTGCAGACTCATGAGAAACGACTAGGCATTGGGTGTGGCGTCTGACGTATCAGTATCATCCTGCACTTGTTGCCTGGCTTTTTGCAGAAACTCGGCGAAAAAAGCTGTAAAAACGGCGACGATGAACCCCAGAACCAGCGCCAGTACCAGAATCATTTTTTTGCCCAATCCCTTGGGTTCAGTGGATTGCATGGGCGGCACTAATGCCCGTGTTTCCACCAGATTAGCCTGTTGGGCTTCAATACGGGCAATTTTGTCTTTTTGTGTTTGTTGCTGGCGCGTATTATCCGCTATTTCGTTGGCCAGCCTGTCCTGCCCCTCGGCCACGTCCACCATTAAGCGTTCTTCCAGTTTTGCCAGGCGCTCCCGCTGTTGTTGCACTTCATTGTCCAGCATTAACAGCGTCATGGCTTTGGTTGCATTGGTGGCCTCACTGACTGCACGGCGGCGGTTTTTTTCCGCCAGCTTCAGGTCATTCTTCGCACCTTTGATTTGGTCTTTGAGCAGTTGCGCAAGACCGGTTAATCGGCTTTCCTGGGAAACCAGCAGGTTGCCATTGTCTTTCAGGTCTTCCAGTTTATTCACCGCTTCGTTACGCTTTATCTCCAGTTCCTTGCGAATCACTTCCAGGATACGCTGGTGATCTTGCTGAACCTTATTGACGACGTTTTGCTGAAGGTTTTTGTATATATCGCCGATCTGCTCGGAGCCTTTGCTCTCCAGCACAATGATCTGGCTACCTTTGGGAATACGGGCATTTATGCTGTAGTTGCCGGAGTGTTCAGGATTTTGCTTTCGGTATTGATGCTGCACCAGGGGTATGTAACTTTCCTGGATCTTGGCCAGTACGGTTTCCGGCCTTTCGATAGGTTGCACATCATCTCTGACAATGCGGCTGCCGATTTCAATGGAGGTGGTATAGTTATATTGTTTGGGCACCACCAGCGCCATCGTTAAGCCTGCTAACGCAAACACCGCCAACACCGCAAAGAGCAGGTTTTTTCGCTTGACTAGGACCAGCCATAGGTCAATGAGGCTAATCTCGTCTTCATAGTAGTACGGTGCCGGTGGACGCGGTTCAGCGCCGGGACGCTGACCGGTTTCGGCTTGTTTGGACATTGCGACGACTCTATTATCCTGTTCCATCTTTTGTTTGCCACTAACCCTGCATTTTATGATTTATAATGGGTGTTTTTGTTCGATCAGCTGTCGAAATCAATTGCTAAAACAACAAAATACCAACATAGTGTAAACTATGCTGGTATTGAATTTTACCCCAAACGGCTAAATTTTGTTCTTATTTTTTCCGGTTCAGCCGCTTTAGTTTGAGGATTCTGGCAGATCAACAATGATATTGCTACGATTTTTCTCGACGGTCTTGATACCAATTCCCTTTACGTTTGTCAATTCATCGGCGGATGTAAAGCTACCGTGCATGTCGCGGTAGGCAACAATGGCAGCCGCCTTGTGGCTGCCGACACCGTTGAGTTCCTGCTGTATGGCCTGTGCATCAGCGGTATTGATATTAACAGCGGCAAACGTCGTCATTGACATCAGTGAGAAAACCAAACCGGCGATTAACATAGACATTTTTTTCATAGTTATGCTCCTTGTTTTTACTCGTTAGTGGATT
>JASFOJ010000273.1:0-3654 GCA_050116575.1 Gammaproteobacteria bacterium
CAACCCCTATACTGGAGACAGTGTGCACACTCTTGCCGCCATCAGTGGCTACGATGACATTGCCACGCAACTACTTGCAGCCGGCGCAAAGGCTGAGAAGCTGTCACCGGAGGCAAGCTTTCAGGTTGCGGTAAACCAGGGGGCTGACGAAGAGATCCGCATCCTGGTTTCCCGACATGCGGATCTGTTGCAACAGCCGAAATATGCCCAGAACGCGACACCGCAGACGGTGTCGCTGCTAATCTCGATGGGGCTCGATGTAAACCATCAGGATGAAACGGGCAAAACCCTGTTGCATTACATGGCCGCGAACGGAAATCTCGAAAGCGTGCGGTTCCTGGTGGAACACGGTGCCCGAGACGATTTGCGGGACAGACAATATAACGGTATCCCCCTGGGATGGGCGCACTTTAATCAACAATACGAGGTACGCGACTACCTGCTGAGCCGCTCGAACAATGTAAACGTGTTATCGGCTTGCGGGGACCTGGACAGGCTTACGCAAGTCCTGGAAGAAAACTCCGCCCTGGCCCGGCAGGCATCGGTTTCCGGCAATACTCCGTTGCACCTCGTGTGCAATTGGCTGGGCACAGCAGCGAGTTCGGCACTGCGCGCATCCATCATGGATGTGCTGCTGGCGAACGGCGGCGATATCAATGCGGCAAACGACGACGGACTGACGCCCCTGGGATTAAATCAACAGGAAAATATCGAAGAGAATGTAAGTCTATTGCTTGAGCGTGGTGCTCACTAGAGGTTAGAAGAAAAGCTGGGCAGATCACGGTTTTAGAGCAATCGAAAAACGTGGTCTGACCCCTCGAACAATTTTCTAAAAGAATAATCCCAAATGCGGCTGGTACGATATGGTCGATTGGCAGTCGGTACGTGCTGAGCCGCAGGGATCATTAAGTGCCTGCGCGCCATTGACATAGTGTATTAATCACATTCGATGAATGAACAGGGAATACATCAGATTGTCTTGACGATCGCTAAAAGGAATCAAGCAATTGACAAGCGCTGATTTTAAACGAGAATATGTTATATGACGCCGCTCAATATGGACTTCACCAAAGCAGTCACGCTATTGCCCAACGAATATCATTGGATAGACAGCCCCGCGGAGGGTGTTTCTCGAATGCCCCTGGAAAAACAGGCCGAAGAATCCGGGCACACAACAAGCCTGGTTCGGTTTGCACCCGGCTCGCGATTTCCGCCACATACTCATCCGCTGGGTGAAGAAATATATGTGCTCGACGGCGTATTCTCTGACGAAAATGGTGATTACCCAGCTGGCACCTATATCAGGAATCCGCCAAAATCACGGCATTCGCCATTCACTCATGAGGGTTGCACGATATTCGTTAAACTGGATCAATTCCACCCTCAAGACATCGCAAGTGTTGTCATTCGCCCCCAAGAACGGCAATGGTTGCCAGGCCAGGGGAATCTTACCGTGTTGCCTTTACACGAATACCAAACACAGCATACTGCGTTAGTGCATTGGCCCGCACATGAACACTTTAAGCCTCACCAGCATTGGGGTGGTGAAGAGATCCTGGTGCTGGAAGGTGAATTTTGCGATGAACACGGATGCTACCCGGCAGGATCCTGGATTCGCAGCCCGCATCTAAGCAAACACACGCCCTTCGTAGAGCGTGAGACACTTATACTGGTGAAAACAGGGCATTTGCCAAACGAATAAACCTGACCGAATTTTAACAGCCTCCACAAACAACTCGTAACCAACGGCAATACTGTATCGACTAATACTACTACGAGGATCTTAAATGCATCTTTTTGATATCAAAAAGGGCTATTTAAGCGCAATATTAGCCACTAAGCTTTGCTGTTTATTTTAGCGTGTAGCCCGGATGTAGCCACAGCGGAATCCGGGGACAAAGCCCATTATTAGTTGCTATTCCCGCATTGCGCTATAGCTTCATGCGGGCTACCTGTTGCCTTTTATGCAGACCAGACGCTCTATAACCTGATCCAGGCGCTTAACTAAGTGCCATTACTGTCTGATCCGACTTCTGGACCAACATCCAACCTGAGCCTCGCTCTTGCGAACCCACCGCTTGTCCGCTTTTTCCGAGGGATTTGAGTTACCCATCGGAGCCCTCTGATGCCTGGCGGCGGACCCTTATCTTGCCAAAACACCCTTAATCCCACCTGCGAGAATGACGAGAAGCGCGCCCACGAATGCGGCGGTCTTTACCGCTGTGAATATCGCCGCCAACCACGTGAGGGCGGATGCCTGGCCATCGAAGGTCCACGCAAGGTAAGCTATCAAACTATTTTCGAGCAGGTCTGCCACCATGGCTATGAGGGGCACCAACATCAATCGCTTCGCCACACTCTCGTGGTACAACCGCAATGTCAGTAGCAGAAACAAGGTCCCGTAGATCAAGGGAAAAGCCAAATCCAACGTGACCTCTGTCTTCGCATACAGCCACCTGCCTTCGTCGCCAAGGCGCTCGAACAAAACCTTTGCCTCGTCCGGCGAGTACCATCCGCGGGCATCGAGCACCTTGTTGGGAGAAAAAAGCTGATCGCTCCGCCAACCAAAGGCGAAATCACAAAGGAGGAAAGCAACGAACAACAACCCCACCATCGGCCAGGAAGGCACCCGCCGCAAACCAGAAATGAGCAACTGAATCATGTGAGTTCTTTTCCCATCGCGCTGGCTGGTTGACAGCCGGCCTCCCTATTACCCGTGACCTTGAACTATTGAATCTGCCGGTATTAATCACCGGTTCCCTAAAAACACCTTTTTAGTACCAAAAAGGGCCATTTAAGTGGCAATTACGGTGCTCATCTGTGTTGTTTTTGTTAAAACTCACTAAGTTACGGAGGTCCGGGCCGTGGTTTCGCCTTGGTATCGAAAAGAGCCATTTAAGCATTAAATCCGGTACTCATCGGTTATATTTTTACTGAAACTTAGTGTGTTAGATAGGTCCGGGTCCTTTCGCCGCTTATGGGAATGCCTGACGATGCTCCGCTGCCCGTAATAATACCCTAACTTTATCAAATAGTTACTCAAGCTTACCCTGAAATAATTGCGAATATATTGAGCCCCCAGAAGCTTAATGTTTACTCATAAATGGACGATATCGACTAAATACAATATGGAACAATGACGAAAGTAGCATGCTTCCAAGAATCAGGCTCAAGTACATACTTTTTATAACATTTACCCTTATCGCTAGCTTGCCGGTACTATTCCTTGCTGGCTGGGTACAGGAGTCTGCGCTCGATAAAGAAATCGACTCGGTAAAAGAAAAACACCTGCTGGTCGCTAAAAATCTCACGGGTGACCTTGAGCGGTATGTCACTGATGTGGAAAGCAGCCTTGAGCTCATCTCGAACAATATGATCAATGGTATCAAAGCAAGGGGAATTCCCAAGCATCTGGATTCACTTTTTCTAAGATATATTCGAATTACCGACGAGGAAGGTCATATTTTTAAAAGTGTCACGGCTACATCCGCTGTAGAAAAAGATCGCTTCAGCCCTCAAACGTTAGATCTGTTAAAGCCAATCATTATTACTGCGCGCAACAAAGCGGGTACTGTATTTTACAGTGACATGGTTCGCACAGGGGAAAATCAAACGACATTTTATCTCGTAAAGGCGCTGAGTAGTAATCAGTAT
>JASFOJ010000274.1:0-3652 GCA_050116575.1 Gammaproteobacteria bacterium
GAACCTACATAACTTATTATTTACTATAGAAAACAACTAAAATATTCATATCATAAGATCCTTAAAACGACCTTTTTGCGGTTAAAAAAGCGCATTTAATGGGAGTATGCCGCATCAAAGCTTGATAGCTCTTATGAAAGTCGATTTACCATAGCTCCGAATTGCACGTATTATTTATCTTAGTTTGTATTTTTAAGCGTTTTAGAGCAACAAAACAGCGTAGTATTATTGCGCGGAGTTTTTGTTGCATTCGGGCTGTTTGACGTGGTGCGCTTCGTCCCTCAGCGGCACCCTACGGGAGCATCTTTCCAGTCTTGCGGTAGCTCCCTGCAACGGATGTTATCGCTGCACTTTTCCCGGATTCCGCTTTGTTTTTACCGTTAGTTTTTTTATCGAGTATCTTCGTATAACAAAATACTAAATAATCTTCGAACGGTGGTTGCGCTGTATCCGGGCTACCTGGTCAGCAGCACGCGACGATGGAATGGGTAGGAGCCCGCGGTGCTAGCACTTGGACTCCTACCAGATTGTTTTGGTTGTGGGGTTACATACCGCCCATGCGGCTGCCCATACCGGAGCCTCCGCCGCTCATGGAACCGCCACCCATGCCGGACATACTGCCGCCTGACATTGATCTGCCACCACCCATACCGGACATACTGCCGCCTGACATGGAGCCCCCACCACCGCCCATACTCATGGAACCGCCACCGCTCATACCACCTCCTGACATGGAGCCTCCGCCGCCCATGCTCATGGAACCGCCGCCACCACCCATGCTCATGGATCCGGAGCCTCGGCCCATCATGCCGGCGTTTGCGGTTGCGGAAAGAATTAATAATGCTGCGCCAGCTGTTGCGATTGCTTTTTTCATGTCCATGCCCTCATTTCATTGGTTCAGGTTTATGTGTTTGGTTGAAATGAACTATAAGGAGGGCTTTTTAAGTGAAGTTTATGAATGTCTTAAGGGACGCTTATAAAACCCTATATTTATTAAGGAATGCTTATGGCGCAAGGGAGGTTGGGTTCTTTTTAAGCAGATGAAGGTGAATAATGCCGTCACCGGCGCCAAATGATGCCGGGTTCTGCAGGGAAATCATGCCATCGGTTGATATTCGACAAATTTTTCGAGGGTAGGCATGTTTATAATTTAACCAATCAGGGCATGGCAACTGCGTCTCTATTTTGGTTAGACGCGCCAATTGTCAAGTGAACCAAAATAAAATAGGGAGATGATTTCCTTGCGGTAGCAAGGGCGAGCCTTCGTCTGAAGACACTGCGATAAGTAGTGGCTTAGATGGTTTGGCGTGAATTATAGCGGGCAACGATCTTCCGGCGTTTGATCATCTTGGCAAGGCTTTCAACATGGTCCAATTAAAGCGATGACATAACTGGCCATTGTGCATGAGTATTTAACGCGAAGCTTTGCCGGCGTTGCCTCCCGTAGTCTTCAAGTCGGTGAATCGCAGCGGCAAGTAGCGTCTGATATGAATGACATTTAGTTAAGCGTACGGTCTGCATAAAGCGCAACACGCCGCTCGCATGAAGCCATAGCGGAATGCGGGAAAAGCAACCGCTAATGGGTTTAATCCCCGGATTCCGCTGCGCAACATCCGGGCTACATGCTCGGGCTGTCACGGAGTCGGGGGCTTTATTACGTGCCATTTGCGTCTGATACAGGATAACTCAATGACTATCCATCACTGGATCATTAATGTGTTGGCGGCACGTCACAAGGTCAACATCCGTTACGAATTTCAACTGCATCGCGGCAATTTTATTGCGTGCTGTTTCACGATTTTTCCGGCCACCAGGACCGCGTTCTGGACATTGACTTCAGCGGGTCCCGCAGCAGTAGTCACTTTGTGCTATACGACAATGGCAGCTATGATGATAGTAACATTGCGGCTAAAGAGAGAACCTGTGGGTAATATCATTCGATCGACACAGTCACCTATTGCAATCGAGTATAAGTTCTACCGCGGATGACTTGATCAACGCTCCACTCCAGGCAACACCAGGGGCTCTTTTTGCCATCGCGACGTTAGCTACCATTGCTTTATACGGATAATCGAGGTGAGAGGGCTATGCTTTAACAGAAGCGACGGCAGTAACCACAATAGCATCAATGAAATGGCAACGACAGACAACAAGCAACGTTCCACGCGACAGCGCGATTTTGCCGACGAATTAATTTCCGTTGCCCGGCAACTTGTGGCCGACAGCAACGCCCGGCATGTGCGGCCGGCTGATATTAAGCTCGACAGTGATCTTACCCGCGATCTGGGGCTCGACAGCCTGGCACGGGTGGAACTGTTTGACCGTATTGAAAAACAAATTGGCGTTTCCCTTGATGAAAAAATATTTGCCGATGCGGTCAAGCTCAAGGATTTATTGCCGGCGATAAACGAAGCGATTCCCGCGCTGGCGAAACCGTTGCGCCGGCCGCGACAACCGTTACCCGAAGAGCATGAAGTACTGACAACACCGGAGCCCGCACAAACGCTGGTTGAAGTCTTCAACTGGCATGCTGAACAATATCCTGAGCGCATTCAAATACAATTTTATGCTGATGATTTCGCAGGGGAGGCCATCGCCAACCAGCAACTGCTGGAACAGGCGAAATCCGTTGCCGCAGGTTTGCAGGCGCTGGGTATAAAACCGCAGCAGCCGGTGGCTATTATGCTGCCTACCTGCAAGGAATATTTTTATTGTTTTCTGGGTATTTTACTCACTGGCGGTATTCCGGTGCCTTTGTACCCGCCGGCCCGGCCGTCGCAGATCGAAGACCATATCCGGCGTCATACCAGCATTCTGCAAAATTGCGCCGCTTCGGTGTTAATTACCGTACCGGAAGCCAAAATTATTGCCCGCCTGTTAAAGTCGCATGTTGAAGACATGAAACATGTGGTAACGGTTGATGAACTTCAGGATGATGCCAATACCTTCGAGCGCGTTGTCAATCAACCCGACGATATCGCATTCATTCAGTATACGTCCGGCAGCACCGGAACGCCCAAAGGCGTGGTGCTGACCCATCGTAATTTACTCGCCAATATACGGGCCATGGGACAGACTGTTGGTGCCAGCAGCAAGGACGTATTTGTCAGCTGGTTGCCGTTGTATCATGACATGGGTTTGATTGGCGCCTGGTTGGGCAGTCAATACTTCGGCGCCCGCCTGGTGCTGATGTCGCCACTGTCATTCCTGGCCAAGCCGCAACGTTGGTTGTGGGCCATTCATCACTATGGCGGGACACTGTCTGCAGCTCCCAATTTTGGTTATGAGTTGTGCCTGCGCCGCGTCGCCGATGATGATCTGAAGGGGCTCGATCTAAGCCGGCTGCGGGCGGCGTTTAACGGCGCGGAAGCGGTCAGCGCGGACACCATTGATCGGTTCTACAATAAATTCAGCCGCTATCAACTCCGGCGGGAGACGATGATGCCCGTTTATGGGCTGGCGGAAAATTCCGTAGGCTTGACATTTCCACCCCTGGATCGTGGCTACGTGATTGACCGGGTGCAACGGCAAGCCTTTATGGAAACGGGTAAAGCCGCACCGGCCAAACCTGATGACGATTCAGCGATCCAGTTTGTGGCATGCGGCCGGGTGTTGAAAGACCACGACCTTCGGGTGGTGGACGAGGCTAACC
>JASFOJ010000275.1:0-3588 GCA_050116575.1 Gammaproteobacteria bacterium
AAGCTGTTGTGTCACTGTTTTCTAAACATAATTATCCGATCAGCTGGTATATTTTATCAAACGAAGCGTTGAAGCACCGCCAACTGACACGAAATATGGCGGCTACCGGCGAAATCGCCTGCCACGGCGACTACCATGCCTTGTTCACCAAAGATACCGGGCGGGAGCAGCTCATACGCATCGCGCGCTGTCAAAAGGTGCTGCATGAAATAACCGGAGTCACACCTCTATCGTTTCGCCCGCCGGAAGAAGCTTATAATGCGCTCACAATGGACGCCATTACCAATAATCATATGACACACTATATTGCCCAAAATGACTCGGACCGCGCAGTACCGCAGTTACAGGTATCGCAGGTAAACCGACAGTCACTGGTGTCTCTGCCACGCCTGGTCAGTGACGATTTTGAGTTGTGGCATACCTGGCACCTGGATTATAAGGGTACGGTTCGACAAATGAATGAGGATATCGCCTGGATTCATTTTATCGGCGGGCTCTACCTGTTCAGCTTTCATAGCCAGTATATGGCGAATAAGGAACACTTCAATGCCATAAAACATCTGGCTCAGAAACTGGACGATTCCGATGCCTACTTTGCAACAGCACAAGATATAGCCCACTGGTGGCGTTTCAGATTGGCGTTAATACGTGGTGAAACGCCGTCAGTCGACGAATTTAATCAATTCAGGCCTGTATTGTTAACCGTGGACGAAGATGGCACATTAATCAAAGCGCGTTATCCCAGGAAAACATTTCAATAACTCAAGAGAATACTGTGACGTCGAACAACTTAAAAACAATCAATCGTCACCTTACCCGCTGCAGCATTTTACTATTGATGATCGCCGGCATTCACGCCATTCACGCGCAGGATTTATATACCCTTGGCGCAAACAAGAGCCGTTCTTCTGACGATATTTATTTGCAGACATGGTATTTTCGTTATATCAGCAACCGCCGCGAGCAGTTTTGGCCGTATGAAGAATCCGCTGACTCGGATTGGGACCTGGGTTTTGAAGCCTACCGTTACTCCGGAGACACGAGTGATATTGACTTCAGCGGCCGCCATCTCATCTGGAAAGTGGGGCGGCGTTATTCCGGAAATTCCTATCTGCAAGGCAATTTTGGCGCTCACCGGCTGGATGTGCCTGATGCCGGGGGCCCTGAAAACCGGTTGACCTATGAGCTTAATGCCAAAATCAGCGTCTCCCCCAACTTTGACGTGTCGGCCAACACATCCGACAACTATGTTTATCACCTGGGATTGCAGCCGGCGGGTGCCCTCGAATACCTGCATGCCAGACAGCGGCGAGCAAGATTTAACTGGCGACCAACACAGCGGATGCGTATTTCCGGTGCAACTTCCCTCTGGAACTTAAGTGACTCCAACACCCGGCGAGCACACCATCTACGATTTCTTTACGGTATTTCACCTGCCTGGCCGTGGATCTGGGCCGGAATGTCCTATGAAAAATTGCGTTATGACCACGCCATGCCCGGCTATTGGACCCCTGGAGACTATGTGGGCTACAACCTGGAATTTGAAAGCAGTTTTCCCATCTTTAAGAACCTGGCGGGCTCATTATCTGGCAGCCTGTCCCACATCAAGGAAGACAACAACCCGATAGGAAACGGTGATTCTGTCGCCGCTGGTGTTGATTATAAACTCACGGATATCGTGATGCTAAGAGCACAGGCCAGCCGTATTAGCAGCGTGCAGCGAAACTCCGACTGGAGTGAAACCCTTTACCAACTCTCAATAAATGGATCTTTTTAACCCGATGGTTTGCGTTTTCGCACACTCACCGAAAAATGTTCGATTTCTGTCCTGCCTTCACCATGGTCGACCTCGTTTCCCAGCTCGACACTGGCAAGATAATGGTGCCGGTTCAGGTATTTATGTTGCACCAGATAATTGACAAATTTCATCATGTCCAACCTGGCCTGATAAACCGGCCGGCCTTTGTGCACAAAACCATAGTAAACCCAGGTATCCCTGTCGCCGGTGACGTGCATTCTTTTTTCCATATAAAAATCAAACTTTATACCGTCAATTACCACGGGCTCGATAAACCGGCCCGCCTGGCCCGGCCAGTTTTTCTGATAAAGTTGAACGGCGACTTCCCCAACCCGCTCGTGGGGTTTGGCCTGTTTGGTTTTGGTAATCCATGATTCGAGTAACAAATTAACGGCGCCACTGCTTTTTAACTTAACCTTATAGGTTACCATCAGGTTATCCAGCCGTTGAATTTCCTGTGGCAGCAAGCGGCTAGTGGAGTAATCATTCCAGGGTTTTTTCCCGTAAAGGATCGACGGGTAAGCCTTGACTCCATCGGCCACTTTGGGCCATCTCCAGGACCACCCCATCGATTTGGACAAACCGGAATTCGAGTTCAACGATCCAAAAATACATTGCTTATAATTTCGGATCGCTCCCTTGCCCCAGACATTGTTGGCAATCTCATACCTGCCCAGCTTGTGGATTGACCAGTCGGTACAGTCGGGATGTAAATTCGCGGGGGCGGACAATGAACCACTCCCGTCATTGGCGCAGGAAGCCGCGGGGGCCAGGATCAATGCCACCAGCACGGGCATAAAGAATTGTTGAATACGAGGTGTCACGATTTTTTCCGGTGTATATGCAGACTGTGCAGCGACCATCCCACCACAACACCAATGGCCAGAAGAAAAAACATGAACAAGGCCCTTGACATGGAAAGCGTCCAGAACAGAAACCGGATTTCAACTACTGCCACGTTCTGCACGATAAACAATATGGCCAATCCCGCCAACACCAGACTCAGAATCAATTTCACCTGCATCGGAATCTCCCAGATAGGTTTCCCTACCTCGGTTATATATTCACCATTAGATACATTTCCCGCAACAGCAGTAATAACGACAGAGCAATCATCGACATTCCGGCCATCCGGGCATTTTGTCCTTTGATGACTTTAACGGAAAAAGGCACTTTCATACCCTTCGGTGGAATCCTGCCCGACAATAAAATACGATAGGCAACCCAGAGAAACAGCAAAATGGGCAGGCTTCGGGCTATGCCAAAAGCAATGGTCGCAATATAGGTTTTTTGTTCGTTAAAAGCCTGGATGGCTTCCAACTCCTTGTCCGGTGGATTAAGGGACAATAAAAAATCAATTAACGGCTCAAGCCACAGCAATAACAGAATATACAGGAAAAATAAAATCAGCCACGTTTTCCCCACCTGCGGATCACCCTGTACAAATTCGTCATTATTTTTCATTAGCTAACTTATTCCACCGACTGCGCCATTTCGGCGTTTGGATTCTGAAGCAATTTATCTCAACGCCCCGGACCGATTGAACCGTGTTGCAACGTATTCCGTCCCGGTCACTTGGGTATCGAGTGCTAAAGTAGCATAGATGCGGCGGAGTTTTAAGTTTTAAAGGCAGGTTCCGGCACCGTCCTGATCAGTGCATGACAAAAAAAAACCGGCACCAATCCGAACCCCGTCATATCGGCGCCACAGCTCAGGGACGCCTATTCTCGTTCGCCGGTAATGTGCAAAGCCACCGCAGGCTGGGGTTTACGCAACCGGCAGGCCCTACG
>JASFOJ010000276.1:0-3458 GCA_050116575.1 Gammaproteobacteria bacterium
AGCGCCGCGACGCCATTCGTGCCCAGGTGGAGGAAGCGGCCGCGCAGCTCAAAGGTGAGGCGGTGATCGACGAGGATTTATTGGACGAAGTCACCGCCATGGTGGAATGGCCGGAAGCGGTCACCGGTAATTTTGACAAGCGGTTCCTGGATGTGCCGCCGGAAGTGCTGATCTCCACCATGAAAAGCAACCAGAAATATTTTCACGTGGTGGACAAACAGGGCAAACTGATGCCCCACTTTATTACCGTGTCCAACATCAGTAGCAAGAAAATGGACATGGTGCGCAAGGGTAATGAAAAAGTGGTGCGCCCACGCCTGGAAGACGCGGAATTTTTCTGGAACCAGGACCGCAAGACGCGACTGGATGCCCGCGTCGATTCCCTGGGCAACGTAGTGTTTCAGCAGAAACTGGGTTCGCTGCACGACAAGGCGCAGCGCATCGCCCGGTTGGCCCGCCTTATCGCTGACCAGTTGCAGCTGGACGCGCCCATGGCCGAACGGGCGGCATTGATCAGCAAGTGCGACCTGATGACGGACATGGTGGGCGAGTTCCCGTCGCTGCAGGGTGTGATGGGCCGCTACTATGCGCTGCACGACGGCGAAGATCCGCAAATCGCCCAGGCCATGGACGAGCAATACCAACCGCGTTTTGCCGGGGATGCGGTACCGGAAACCGGCATGGGGCAGACCCTGTCCATTGCCGACAAGCTGGACACGCTGGTGGGTATCTTTGCCATTAAGCAGATTCCCAGTGGTGACAAGGACCCCTTTGGTCTGCGCCGAGCCGCCCTGGGCGTGTTGCGCATCATGATTGAGAACCAACTCAATCTCAACCTGGTGCAACTGCTGCAAAAAGCCGCTGAAGACTACCAACAGGTTTTAAAAGGTATCGATAGCGCGACCGTGGTGGATCAATGCTATGACTTTATTATGGAACGCGCCCGCGGCTATTTTCTGGATGCCGGCGTGGCCCACGATGTGTTCGACGCGGTGCTGGCGCAACGGCCGGAAGAGCCGTTTGATTTTAGTGGCCGGGTGACGGCGGTCACCGCGTTTCGCCGGTTGCCGGAAGCCGAAAGCCTGTCCGCAGCCAACAAACGCATCGCCAATATTCTGAAGAAGATCGACAAGGTTGATACCAAGATTGATGAGTCCTTGCTGCAGGAGCAAGCGGAAAAAGATCTTTACCAGACCTTAAAACAATTAACCGACACCGTAACGCCGCTGTTCGACAGGCGCGACTATCAACAGGCGTTGTCCCAATTGGCGCAACTACGCGAGCCCGTGGATCGGTTTTTTGACGATGTGATGGTCATGGTGGACGACGATAAATTAAAAAATAACCGGTTGGCGTTGTTGCAAAACCTGCGGGCGTTGTTTTTGCGGGTGGCTGATCTGTCGCGCCTGCAAAGCTAAACCCTGCACCGGATTGTGGGGGGTATCGGTTATTGATTGATAATTGAAAGGAGTAACCATGAACCAGGATTCCTATGATGCCATGCTGGCGGAAGTACAGTCGTTTCATGACAAGCATGATTTCAAAAACACCGGCGGCGAAGAACTGACTTATCGTATCGCGTTAATGGCCGAAGAACTGGGCGAGATATCCGCCTGTGTGACCAAGGGTAAGGACAGGGAAAAACTTGCTGAAGAATGCGCCGATTTGTTGATTCTGGTACTGGGTACCGCCATTGCCGCGGATTTTGATTTAAAGTCGGCGTTCTGGGACAAAATGCAACAGCTTCACAAGCGCGATTCCAAAATGATTAACGGCCGTATCCGGGTGTCGGAATTCAGGGATACATGAGTACGAAACTGATTATTCTCGACCGCGACGGCGTTATTAACCGCGATTCCGACAACTACATCAAATCGCCGGAAGAGTTTATTCCCATTGCCGGCAGCCTGGAAGCTATCGCGCGGTTAACGCAGGCGGGCTACACCGTGGTGGTGGCCACCAACCAGTCCGGCATTGCCCGGGGCTACTTTAATACCGCCACCCTGGATGCCATGCATGATAAACTGCGGCGCTTGCTGGGGGATCACCAAGGCCGGATCGACGGCATCTACTATTGCCCTCACGGTCCGGACGACGAATGTGATTGCCGTAAACCCCAACCCGGATTATTGCGTCAAATCGTGAAAGACTACCAGGTTCCGGCCGGTGAGGTTGGTGAGGTTGTCGCCATTGGCGATTCGTTGCGGGATCTGCAGGCCGCGCAGCAACTGGGTATTCGTTCTGTGCTAGTGCGCACCGGAAAAGGCAAAACATCCGAAGCTTCGTTGGACAAGGAAAAATCTCTGGCCGGCACGCCGGTTTATGATGACCTGGCAGCGGCGGTGGATGCATTGTTGGGCCAACATTCTGATTAATCGTTAACTATTAAAAGTCATGCTATATATCCGTTCGTTGATTTTTACCGTTATTATGATCGCCACCGTGCCCCTGTTTGTGCTACCGGGGTTTTTGCTGTATCCGTTTCCCTATAAAGTACGCTACGGATTTTTGTCCCTGTGGGCCAAGTCCATCGTCATGTGGTTGCGGGTTATCTGTAATTTGAAACACGAAGTGATCAACCGGGAAAACATTCCCGAAGGCCCCGCTATTATCTTTTGCAAGCACCAGTCCGCGTGGGAGACCATTGCATTACAGGCCATTTTTCCACCCCAGGTCTGGGTATTGAAACAGGAATTGATCCGGGTACCCATTTTCGGCTGGGCGTTGGCCATGCTGGAATCCATCGCTATCGACCGCGCTTCCGGGCGCAAAGCCGTGGACCAGATTGTGGAACAGGGCACACAGCGCCTGCAAACCGGCAAGTGGATCGTGGTGTTCCCTGAAGGCACCCGCGTGGCACCCGGACAACGCAAGAAATTTGGCGTCGGCGGTGCGGTGCTGGCCGAGAAAAGCGGCTATCCCGTGGTCCTTGTGGCACACAACGCCGGCGATTTCTGGCGGCGGCGCAGCTTAATTAAGCGCCCCGGCGTTATCAAAGTGGTGATTGGTCCCACCATCGATCCCGCTGGCAAATCGGCGGTGGAAATCAAGAATATTGCCGAACAATGGATTAATGACACGGTGGATGAAATCAGCGAATATAAGGCCACTGCCGTTGACGGTGTCGCCCAGGAAGCCAGTTAACCCATGGACGATATAGCGCGTAACAGGTATGCTATCGTCCCTGAAAATGTTATGCGCCCGTAGCTCAGCTGGATAGAGTGTTGGCCTCCGAAGCCAAAGGTCACAGGTTCGAATCCTGTCGGGCGCGCCATTAATGCAAAAGGGCTTACCAGCCCTTTTTCTTTTTACAACGCCCGCCAGTCTTCGCCCTTTACCTAATGATTGCAGTGCCCGCCATCCGTGGCGCAACGCATGTGGCTTCGCTAACTCCCAGCCCGCACATCCCTGTGCGGTCGTTCGTCGGACTGCGAATGTCCCCCGGACATTCGGTTCCT
>JASFOJ010000277.1:0-3373 GCA_050116575.1 Gammaproteobacteria bacterium
ATCGATCAGGAAAGCCTTGGCATGCATGTACGCAGTTGTTCGCCGTTTGGACTCGATATCCTTATATATCCATTGAGCCTGCGAGTCTTCAATTCCCAGGTACTCCGCCAGTTGCTTGGAGGGCACGTTGTGGTTGTGCGCCCACAGCGCATAATCCATTTTTTGGTACGGCAGAGCGAAATAAAACTCATCCTGCCCTTGCGACATGCTGTATGTGTCCGTGGAGGGCTGCGCCTTGCAGATTTCTTCCGGTAATTCCATGTAATTTGCCAGTGCATAAACCTGGGTTTTGTAAAGATGGGCTATGGGTTTGACGTCAGCTGAGCCATCTCCGTTTTTGACGAAAAAACCCTGGTCGAATTCTAACCTGTTTGGTGTTCCGACTACGGCGTAGTTCAGACGGTCGGCATGAAAGTATTCCACGGTTTTACGGATGCGTTGCTTATAGTTTGTGGCGGCAACAATTTGTAGATATTCCTTTAGGCCCATACGCTTTTCTTCGATGTCGCCGTTGGGCTTTTGCACGACCAAATTGAAATGGTTTACCTTACCTTCCAGCCCTCCGGAGATGGTGATTTTATTAGGCCACGTACCATCGTAGTCCGGAAACACTTTTTTAATGGCGTCGTCGCGCCATTTGTAGCAACCAATTGCTTCTAAAGTGGGTGCGATATCATGGGTTTCATATTCAATGCCCAATTGCTCTGCGAGCATCTTGCCGCGGGTTGCACTTTTTGAGGATGAATCGGTTTCGGGCAACAAAAGACCGAAGACTTTTTTGGCGCCCACCGCCTCAACGCATAGCGCCGCGGAAACGGCGCTGTCGACGCCACCGGAAATCGCCACTACCAAGCCCCGGCGGTGTAATTGCTGACTGAGTATCTCCCGTAATCGGGTCGCAATTCTGTTAATTTCCTGCTGCTCATTGATTTTGAGCACTTTATCGGAAATTTGCTGTTGCGTCGTGCCTGTCATACTAATGTCTCCCAAATTAAGTCGTTTCAATCAGCTCGACGGCGCGCCAGGATAACGCGCATATCGCCGGGTTGATATTCGATGGAGCGCAGTTCGCTATAATTTTTGTTCCTGGGCATTCTTTGCAGCAATGCTGGTCCCTGCCCTGAGCCGATCTCGAACGCCAGCCAGCCGCCGGGTTTTAAAAATCGAGGGGCTTCGTTAATTAGGCGTTGTAGAATTCGTATTCCAAAAGGGCCGCCGTCAAACGCCAGCGCTGGTTCGTGTTTGGATATTTCGTGGTGCATGGCCTCAACTTTTCCGCTTGAAATATAAGGTGGATTACATGACAGCACATCAATGTTACCCATTATTTCCGGGTCTTCGAACGGTGTCAGTAAATCGCCTTCCCGTAAATCCAGTTGATCCGTAACACCGGTAAACGTGGCGTTGCGTTTTGCCAGACTCACCGCATCGGCAGAAAGATCGGCGGCATATACATGTGCTTTCGGTTCGTGGATGGCGTAGGCGATAGCCAGGTTACCAGCACCTGTACAAACGTCGATCACTTTGGCGCAACCATTGTCTGCAACTGCTTTATTAAGTAGCGGCAATACCGCGTTTCCCAGCAATTCTGTTTCCTTGCGCGGCACCAACGCTTCAGGGCCGGCCAGTAATTCAATACCCATAAATTGTTGGCGCTGGGTAAGGTGGGCCAATGGGGTACCCTGCAGGCGTTGGTCAACCAGGCCTTGTAATGCTTGCTGCCGGCTTTCATCCAGCGCCGGGAGTTGCCCCTCCTGCGCCGCCTGGGCGGATCGGGGTTCACCGGCTGCCTTGAACCATAATGCCCTTAACGTATTGACCGGGGTTTCTTCGGGTTTATCCTCTAGAACCTCCAGTTTTGCGCTAAGGTCTGCCAACAAGTTGTCGTATAGTTGCGTTGTGTCCACTTTATATAAACCAGTTATTGCTCTCACCGATTAATCTGTCAGGCCAGTTGTTTTTTGTCGATCTTGCCGTTGGCGGTTTTGGGCAAGGAGTCTACAAATACAATTTCTTTGGGTACCATAAAATTTTCCAGGTGTGACAGACAGTACTTCTTAACCTTTTTATCATTAAGGTCCGCTTGCTCTTCAGCTACCACAAATGCCTTGATGGCCTGCCCGAATACGTCGTCATTGATGCCGATGACGGCGGTTTCCTTGATGCCGGGCATGCCATGCAGGGTGTTTTCAACTTCTACGGGACTGACTTTTTCACCCCGGGTCTTGATAATGTCGTCACTGCGGCCGACAAAATATAAAAATCCCTGCTCGTCCATGCGAAACCAGTCCTGGGTACACAGCACGCGTTCGCCGGGTAATTTACCGGGCTTTAACATCTTTTCACTCAGCTCCGGTTGCTTCCAGTAACCCAACATCACGTGCGGCCCGCGTACGTGCAGGATTCCGGGTTCGCCGCGGGGCACGGGTTCCCCGTCGGGAGATAATAAATAGAGTTCTGTACCGGGAATGGCTTTGCCCACGGAGGTGGGAAAATCATCCACCAGTTCCGGCTCCAGATAACTGACGCGCTTGCATTCTGTGAGGCCGTACATTTTATAGATTAATGCATTTGGGAAAATTTCTTTCAGGTACGGTACAAAATCCGCGGGTAACGCCGCCGCGGTGTTGGTGATCCGGGTAATAGTGGGGAAAGCCAGCTTTTTCTTTTTGTGAGTTGAGATCATCATGGCGAAGATGGTGGGTACTGCCGGAAACACCGTTGCCTCGAATTCCTCGATACGCTTATAGATCTGTGCGGGAAAGGTAAAGGAGCGCTCAATAATTAAAGTAGCGCCCAGTTTCATGGTCATCAGTAGTTGGTACAGGCCGTAATCAAACGCGATTGGCAACACCAGCATGATCCGGTCCTGTTCACTGAGTCGTTGGTATTCAATGAGGCTCCAGGCGGCAAAAACCATGGATTGATGGGTTTGCATCACGCCTTTGGGAAAACCCGTGCTGCCGGATGTATATATGAGCGCAGCGAGGTCATTGGGGATTACCGGTACCGGATGATTCAGGGGTTCAGTGTGCCCGATAATATCGTTAAATGCTTCGACGTTGATGGGCAAATTAACCTGCAATTTGCTCATATCACCGGATGAAATAATGGCGGTTAGCTTGCTGCTGTCATCCACTGCCTCGCCAAAGACATTGGCCAGGTGCACATCGCTCAACAGGACTTTGGCGTCACTGTCATCCAGCACAAACTTGAGTTTGTCTGCCTTGGTCTGGGGGTTGATTACCAGGAATACACCACCGGCCAGAAGGACGGCGTAGATGGAAACGACACAGGGCCAGGTGTTATCCATGTAAATGGCGACGCGGTCGCCTTTTTCGACGCCGCGTTGTTTTAAGCCTTGCGCCATGGA
>JASFOJ010000278.1:0-3366 GCA_050116575.1 Gammaproteobacteria bacterium
GAGTCCGATGGTCAGCAAACGGCACTGCGCAACCTGGGAGATTGGGCCATTACGAAAAGCACAGCCGCTGTATGGCCTATAAAATAGTTTTGCTATCGAGATAAAAGACCGTTAAAAAGTAATAGCCCTTCAAAATCGATGAGAGTAGGTTTGTTCTTGTCCAGTCCTTTTCCAGTAAAGTTGCTTAATTCTCGTAAAGGGTTAATAGATTTCTAACACCGGCCCAACCAAATACGCAAACACGCGCCTGTTACCAGGTTAATTTAAATATAAACTGTCAGGTATTTATATGTTGATTGCTTGTTTCCTCACAATTTCAGTAAAAATACGTTGCCAGCCACTAATGGCTACGAGTCTGACGGGTCTGTTCCACCGATTTCTGGAACATCACGGGTTGCCAGAGGTCACACAATGGATGGGCTTAAGTCCCTTGAATCCGCAAAATTCAATATCTGATGAATAGGCAGGATATCTACATCTAACAATGGTTGCCGCCAAGTGCCGGGCAGACGTCGAAATAGTGAGGGAGAAAGTATAATGTTTAACGCAATAATCCTAAGTATTGTTTTTTTGTGTCTTACAGGAGTGGCTTTTATCTGTGTTGTGGGGACTGTTTTACCCTTGTTGTTAACCCGTAGCAATATTGATGACTTAATGCCTATTGCGGAAAAAGGGGTCAAGGTCGGGATTTTATTGGCCGGAATCAGTGGTGTGCTGGAACTGGTTTCGCCAGGTGACTCAGTGGTTCGCAACCCCATTATTGTTATAGTCACAGTAACCACCTTTGCCTGGTCCTGGGGACTTCTCTATCTGCTGAGATATCGCGAGCGTCGCCTTCTGTCCTGATACGTTGCAGGTATCCCATAGGTAATCAAAACAGCGGGATGTATGTGGCCCCGAAATTGACCCGCTACGCAGACGCCAACACCCGATAGGTACCAGTCGTAGCCCGGATGGAGCTTCTGAAGTCCGAAAACATCGTCCGGTGCAAATCGTGGATTTCACAAGCTGCATCTGAGCCAAGTAATATAACAAACGCTCCTGCGTGGAAAACCAATAACTATAACTTATTTCTGGTTACCCAGGTGCCGCGTGAGTTAGGAGTCTATGCCCAAATTTAAACTAAACTCATCACACAACTTGACATAATGTGTTGCATGAGCGTCGAGGAAGACCCGCCTTGCGGTACCCGCTTCCATTCGTGCCCCTTCGATATCATTATTCATCAGCAAAGCATGGGCGAAACGCAAGCGGGTCATTGCTGCCTCGACAGGCAATTCGACAGAAATGAGTTGATTCATCGCCGACTGTAAAAGCTGGCAGGCGCTGTCAGGTTCGTTTTTTGCAATTGCGAGCTCTCCACGGGCGCGGCTCACAAATGCGCTGACACTACCGGTCTCCCATAAGCCTGGATTTTTTTCCAGTTTTGCCAGTGTCTCTTCGGCCAGATCGGTATCGCCCGATTGCGCGGCAATAATGACGATAAACGCCAGATTTTGGCCGCGACGTTCGCCCGCGACCCAGTGTGTTTTATCGCAGGCGCGTTGTAAACCCCGTAACCCGGCCTGTGCCTGACCGCGGTAAAATTGCAACAACGCGTAGCCAGGATAGGGATCCCAGCCATTTTCATATGCGCAATGATAGGCCTCTTCACTTTCGCTAAATTCACCGCGTGCCAGATGT
This sequence comes from Gammaproteobacteria bacterium, assembly GCA_050116575.1. GTDB lineage: Bacteria > Pseudomonadota > Gammaproteobacteria > SZUA-152 > SZUA-152 > JAKEGK01. Next base: position 1,684 of record JASFOJ010000278.1, read on the forward strand.
ATGTCTCCCATCACGCGATAGGCGTCACCGACGGCCCATGGGGCACTGCGTTTCAGGCTGAGTGCACCGTCATCGAGGACCTGCCTGGCGGTACTCATATCGCCATGTGCAACATAGACTTCTGCACGATGCAATATGCAGGATCCTGCAAATGTTTTCAGTTTTGTACGGTCACACCAACGGCTGAAACTGTGAGTCCATTGCCCGGCACGGGGCCAGTCACCGGTGTTGCAACAACCGGCGATTATTCCGCAATAAACAATGCCGCCGATCAAGGGCGACACATTACCCGCCAGCACTGTCGCGGCGGCCTCGTCCTGTTTTTGCAGACCCTGTCGGGTTTCACCCAGAGCCTGCACCGCAATCCCGTAGTAAAGCGTTGCAATGGTGTATATGTCGACATTATTCAATTGCTCGCCGATGTCTATGGCTGACATGGCATGCTGTTTTGCCAGCGCCATGTCACCGGTATAACAATGATAGCGGGCAGTGACCCATTCGAGATGGCCGTGCTGTTCTGATGTTGGTAACTCCTTCAACAATTTTTCGGCGCGAGCAATACAACCTTGTGCAATTGCACACTCCTGTGCTTCAAGCTGGATGCGTGCAAGCAGCAGGTTCAAACGAGCCGTTGACTCCCGATCTGCACTTGTTGAATAAGCCGCGGCAGCGCGTTCCAACGGATCAATGGCATCCATCAGCCTGCCGGCACATTGGGCCGCTAATGCCCATTGTTCAAGATCCTCGACCGAAAGAGCCTGCTGGCTATCCGCGAGTTCGAATGTCTCAGCCGCCTCGCTCCACTTATGCTGGTCTATGTATGCATACGCCTGCGTTAATATACGATCATTGCCAGTCAACACGGTCTGCGGGCCGTCCGCCTGTTCAGGTAACACGAAGCGGTAGCCGCGACGCGAGTAAGTACGAATGACATTTTCCATTCCACCGCTACGTAGGGCATTTCTGGCGAAGCTGATTGCCCGCTGTAGCGATGCATCGGTAACAATTACCCCGGGCCAGAATTGTTCGAGTAATTCCTCCTTGTCTACGACTCTGTCCTGATGATCGACCAGATAACACAGCAGATCGAAGACCTTAGGCTGCATACTGATTTCCTCGCCGTTCAGCAGTAGCTGTCGCGCCGCGGTATCCAGTTCAAAGTCACCAAACCGAGTCATTTTCATCCGTATATAGTAAGCAATTGGTAAGGTCATGAAAAGGTTATTTAGGGCCAGATACGCCATAGTTACTGCACACCGGGATGATGACTATCACCCGATTTCACTAACCAGGCACCAAGGAGACTAACTATGCAAACATTTGTCATTCGCCGCCGTAACGGCTGGAAAAATGCTGAAGAACTTGAAAACGCAGCTGAAATCTCACTGCGCATTGGCAATCACGATATGTCTGACGACATCCGATGGATTCGCTCCTACGTCGTTGAGGAGGCCGATGGTACCTTGGGTACTGTTTGTATCTACCAGGCCAGCAGCCCTGAGGCAATTCGCGACCATGCCCAGCGTGTTGGCATGCCTGCTGATGAGATAACAACAGTGGCTGACACTGTTGTCGTTCGAGAGGATCCCGACACGCAGGCAGAGAACGCCGCATAAAAAGCGTCGAGAAACGGGGTCAGGGCAACTTTATTCAGCTTATATGAACAAGTTTTTCTCTGGCCCC
>JASFOJ010000279.1:0-3338 GCA_050116575.1 Gammaproteobacteria bacterium
CTGGGAATCGGTTTTGCGGGGGTCAATACCAATGATTTAACGGTTACCGCCAACGGTTCTATTACGGATTCTGGTGCGCTTGTGGTAGCAAACCAGGCATCGTTTGATGCATCCGGTAACGACGTTATTCTTGATGATGCCGCCAATGATTTTGGCAGTATTAGTATTGCTAATGCGGATCAGGTTGCCATTAACGAACAAAATGGTATGGGTATTGGTTCGATTGTAGCAAGCGATATTGCGCTCACCACAGGTGGAGCCCTCACGGATGATAATGGTGGTACTACGAACATATCGGGTTCTTCCCTGGTGTTGTCGGCGCAAAGCGGTATTGGCGGCGGCGATACGCTCGAGACGCAAGTTGGTACGATGCAACTCGATAATACCAGCACCGGAAGTATCGGGATAAGCAACGAAGGTGATCTGCAACTGGTTTCGGCAACGAATACAGGCGCCAGTGCTGGTGGTATTCAGATATCGACTACTGGAGCGCTCACGCAACAAGGCCAAATCGCCAGTAATGGCAGTGTTGATATGTTATCGGGTGGTCTCTACGACCAGCAGCATAATATATCGGTCGCTGACAATTCGGCGAATATCACGGTCACATCGTCCAACGGTGGAATCACCATGAAAGACGACAATACGTTTTCAGCGACCACCACGACCACTGGTGGTGACATTACCTACTCGGCCAGAGATACCGTCAATGTGAACTCACTGGACGCAGTATATGGGGAAGGGGCGGTGGAGATCGATTCTGCTACGGGCGATATCTTATCCACCCGTTTTCCGGACGTCAGTCGTCCCAATGTGACCGGCGGATCAGCGTTTTTTGACGCACAATTCGGATCATTGGGCGCAATAGGTCGTCCGCTGGTGATTAATGTTCCCGGTAGCGTTGTGATCCAAACCCTCACCAGTGTGGACCCCATATTCCTGGTAGAGCCGGATCCGCTCATCAACCAAAGCCGGGTGCTGTTTGGTGTTAATGATGCCAAGGCCGAAGTGGGTGGCAGCCAACGAACGGAAGTGGATGCGTTGGCTATTATTGATCCGGCGATATTTACCAAGGTAAAAAATTACCGGGAGGATGATACGCCCATAAAGCTGCCGGCTGATCAACTCGCGGAAGAAGACGACGACGAAGACGACTACAAGAAACGGCAGGATCCTGACGTTTTTGAGCAGGAGAAACCTTATGAAACGGATAGTTCGTTAGAAAATCAGTTGTAGTCCAAAAAAATGACCGTTATCCGGTGCAATTGTATAACAGGCACCGGTCGTCACCTACCACTGTTGTTTGTAATGGTTGTTGTTTAGCAATGCGAAGAGTACCACTAACCTTAATTTGCCTGCTAGCTTTGTGTGGCGCCAGTCACGCAACAATGGCGGCGGACGACGCAAAAAAAGCTAAACAAAAGGACGCTTTTCAACAGCTGGATGATCAAACCCAGGAGCTAAAATTACGCATAATTAATCTAAATCGCGCGATTAACAAGTACGCGGCAAAGTCCAATACCGAGATCGCTAACGAGTACAAAGGTAAAAATCGCGCGGGACTTAGTATGGATTTCGTGTATCGGGATCAGCGCAATGGCGATTATTTGTTGGCGATTAACCGGTATCACGAAGGGCGGGACTTTGGGATGATCTTGTCCAAATACGAAACAGCGCTGAAAGTTGCCGATATTTATCTTGACTATGGATTATACCATTATTCCAGGAAGATCTTTACCAAACTGCTGGGCGATGAAGACTCCGCAGTGGCCAGTATGGCGCGATACTATCTCGCTAAACATGACTACAAAAAACATTACTGGGATGACGCGTTGAAGGGGTTTGAAAGCGTCACTGATGGTATCCCCATGGATATGCTCGACAACAAGCGGATTATGCAAGGCATTATTTTGCAAGACCGTAAACGCCACGATGACGCCATCAAGCTGCTGTCAAAGGTTCAGCCTTCGTCAAAGTACTATGTTTTTGCACAGTTTAATATCGCGATGTCTTATATTCGTAAAGGCTGGTGGTCGGACGCAGAAGGTGTTATCTATAAATTGTTAAAAAACAGCAAGTTAAAAGATAATGCTAAGAAAAAATCTATCAATAAATCCTTGCCGCCCTACATGCGTGACCGTTTTTATATCGCGCTGGGTTATTCGCAACTGCAGCGGGAGTACTACCGGGAGGCGTATGCGTCTTTGAAAAACGTCTCCAGGAACGGTCCCTATAGTTACAAGGCCCAATTGGGACTGGCGATCGTAGCGGCGGAGCAGGAAAATTATAAAGAGTCTCTCAAACGGCTGGAGGACTTGAAGCAGTCCTATTCAAAACAATTGGTCGCCGAAGAGGCGCACATTGTAACTCCCTTCATACTGGAAAGCATCGGCTCGCTGGATACGACGACAAGTTATTATGCCAGGGCGGTAAACTATTATCAGCAAACGATCCAGGAAATTGACGATATTCAAAGCCGGCTGACGAAAGGTCAATACGACGGTCTAGTTGAGGACTTTATAAAAGTGGGCTCTTCAAAACGGGGAATGTCGTCGACCGGCGATGCATTTGTGGACAAGCCTATCAACCGATATATGTATGAATTGGTGGAAACCAATCGTTGGCTGGAAGCAAGCCGCAATTTCCGTGACATTAATGAACTATCTCAATTTCTGGATAAGCTGCAAGCCAGGTTGAAAACATCCGGAAAATACCAGCTAAAAACCTATAACAAACTGCGGCGGAAAATACGTAGCGATAAATCCTGGAGTGCTAAATTGTCCGGCAAGTATCGGCAATTTCTGCGCGCTATGATTGATGATCACATGGCGGTCAGGAAAAAATATTTTCTGAGTTATATGAATCAATCCCGCTTTGCCCTGGCACGGATTTACGATAATACACTGGGAACAAAGCAGGAAACCCGTATCGCGGGCACTACGGTAACGGAAAAGAAGGTGCGGTCACTGTACCGGCAATATTTAACCACCGCGACACCTGCATCACACAACCGGCGCATGGCGCTACTGCGGCTGGCCGAACTTGAAATGGATAAATATGATCAATTAATGGCTCGACAGTCCGATGGCAACGGTAGTTCCTCCGGCGCCGAACAAAGACTGGCCGCCAGTATTGACCTGTTGAACACGGCATTGAAGGATTACCCGGATAAAGAAGACAATGACAAGGTGTTGTACCAGTTGGTAACGGCCTACGACAAGCAGAGCCATCCGGAAAAAGCGCAGGTCGCCATGCGGCAATTAGTGGACAATTACCCGCAATCGCAGTTTTATACCGAAATGCAGTTTAAGCTGGGTGAAAAATACCTGACAACCAAC
>JASFOJ010000280.1:0-3329 GCA_050116575.1 Gammaproteobacteria bacterium
ATTGATATAGGCTTGGGTTAGTGTTGATGTACTACTGAGATATTAAATTCTGTTAATGTGGCTAGATAGTCTGACAGTGACACCAGACCAACACAGGGTATGGCGCCTTTGAGGTTTAATTCATTTGCAGCCAGCTTTTTTGCTAACACAATTGCAGGTATAGTGGGAATTTGCGGGCCATCACCATCTTTGGCGATGATAAACCAGTCCACGGTTTTAGCTGCGCCCTCATGATCTTTTCCCTTGATGTTGATGTGCATGCCTCCATTGGATGAACCTAATGGATCTAACCAACGGTTAAGGCGAAGTAGAGCGGGAGCAAATTTTGTGAGGTTCAGTGGTAGTCCCAGGCGTATTAGCCAACCCAGTAGCCACAAAGAACCGTGAACCAGTTTTAATTCCATGCCGGCTGAGAACTGTATTGATTTAATACCATAACGTGATGGTAAGAGGTCTAGATCTGGAACATCACAAGTGCTCATCCAGCGTTGGCCAATATCTGGAAACCGTTGTCGATAGGACTGTTGCCAGCCATGAGGTTTGGCATGACCGGCATAGGGTTTCAGTGGTTTTCCTATGTAACTTAATAGCGACTGCGTCGTGGCTAAGCCAAGATCGATACGTTGGCCGGGGCTAATACCGTATCGTAGTGATTCTATTTCGGAGAACTGATCTTTATATTCTTCCAGAACTGCTGATGATAATCCTGGTACGGTGCTGGCACCGCTCACAATTAACACGCCAACCTCTTTGGCGCGTTGATCTAATTTGGTGATACAGGTGACGTAGTCTCGAGCATCAGACAAATCAATGTAGTGGATGCTATGAGTTAGGCAACATTCTGCAACAGTGTAATCCCGTTGTTGAAAAGGACCGCATGTGTTAATTACTACCCGGGGTCGGATTGTCGTTAATTGTTCACTCAGGGTTGAATTAATATCAATTTTAGCTACATCAACAGTTGCTGTTGGATGCAAGGAAAGAATCTGTTTAGCCCATTGCCTGGCTTTTTGATAATGTCGACCGGCGATGATGATCGAACAACCGGATTTGGCAAGCGCCATGGCAATACGCCGTCCGAAATTACCGTAGCCGCCTAGTATTAATATTTTATTCATCGCGCATCTCGAATTGTCCCCGGTATTCATAGAGCTTGCCGAACAGAGGGTGGGTTAGTTGCACGAGCATGGCAAATGACTGCGCCGTTAACGGAATTTCTTCTGCGTATCCTTTTCCTAGCACCCAGGTTAATGGAACAGGAAACGTGCGCCCGGCTATGGTCCACACATAACCTAGATGTTCTAAGATAACTTTACGGCTATCAAAGTAACACCGATGTTTCCAGCCAATGCCATGTTTGACGTATTCTACTAGCACCTCGTTCTTTAACGGTACCAGGCGTGATGCGAAGGTATACGCTGACCTGTTGGGGAAATGAAATTTCCGTTCAAAGCGAAAAGCATTCGAGTTCAGTTCGCTTTTAAACCAGACCGTAACCGGTACCGCGTTACCCTGGTAAGGTACCAGTACGCCAAACAGGCGAAACATTGGGGTAAGCAGCCTGGCAATTCCATTGAACTGAATTTTCAGTGATCCTTTGGCCAGATTCGCATCCTCACAAAAGGGGCGATTGGCGTAATGGTGTTTCAGAACCGGAGGTAGTAAATCCCAGTGCTTACCAAAGACAGTTTTGAAAATGGGTGTAGTGTTGCTCATAATAATTGCGCTTTGAGGGGTTTAACGCCTCTGAATTTAAGAAGTAAATTACGTGTGCCTCTCAAGCTCGGGTAGAGTAATTTAGCAATCGAAGGTGAGCGAAATAATGTTGCAATGATGCGGTTGTACCAACCGTGTTTCGAACCCAATAGTGCCATAATAACGAGTGCATCACTCCCCTGGTAATATCGTTGGTTCCAATAAACCACCATTCCCTGGTCCAGGTCGTACCCCTTGTTGAGAATATCTCTTAAAATCGAGTTTTCGGAATCACACCGTGCATCGATCACCTGCAGATCACCGACCACCTTTCGAACACGGTAAACGCGAGCTGCAGTGGAACATAACGGGCACTGACCATCGTATATAAAATACAAGGATTGACGATCTTTGGGTTTCATAAGCGTTATACTCCTGGCTAAGTTCTTTCAATCAACCTACGTGAGTTGAGGGTTGCCATGTCAGCTGATTTAAATGTAAGTGTGCTGCTGCGTTTGCGGGCAATGCCGGCGCATCGGGAATGATTGCAGACGGAATTGCATTCTCTCGTAATAAAATGGCGCCGTGCGATAAAGAGCCTCCGGTGCGTGCAATGACTGCTTTAAAAGTTTTGTAGCGATGCAGTTGTCCGGGATCCAGGCTATCGACTATTAGAATGTCGTGGTCGATGCGACCTTGTACATCGCCTGGATAGATGATGGTGCTGTGATCTTGTGGTGACGCGATACCTACATCTTGCCAGAACGCGCCTTGCAAAGTTCTTGGATGCGGATGCTTATCGAACCAGTACGGTTTTTGTTTTTCAAAACGCGCTAGTGAGTGATGTAAACGGAAATATAAACGCGTGTAGTTATCGCGTAACCATTCTCGTATATTGAATAAATATGCCTGTGTACCTGGTGAGCCCAGTTCCAACAACCAGTGGGTGATAGCAGGTGCGGTCGGGGGTTTTTCAATTGCAGGGCAATGCGCATCCGGGCGAGGTGAGGCGGGATCGGTTTCGTGTGGCACCCGATGGGGACGATTCGCATCCTGTTGATAATATCGCGCTTTACTGGTGAAACCCCGCCCAAACGACGATGCTATCGCCGAATTGACGACAAGGTTTGCTTTGACTACAAAGACGTACAGACGTAAAAACCAATTTAACAATAGCTGTTGTTGCACATGTGTGGGTTCTTTTTCAATCCGATCGAGCTCTTTTTCAAATCGAAGGAGATCCGGGTAGAGAGTTTCCAGTTGACGGCGGCTGGTGAAGACCATGCGAATAAACATTGGTACATGTTGGATAAACCGGAAAATATTAAATCCAAATTTGGGTGCTGAACCGCCGAGCATGTGTGCATAAAGTTGGCTAGGTAGCCCCCAACGGTTTAAGCAAAACAAAAATGCATCGGAATTCACGTAAGAGGCATCCTTGTAAAGCGTTGTAAAAGGTTCGTTGTCGCGTAATACTGCTGGGTCCCATGCGGCATGTTGTGCGACAAGACTGTGTGTTGCGGCACGTTGTGCCCATTCAATTAGCCGACTACCTTGTTTCGGCAAAATCTCGTCGATGTTGGCGCTGGTCAATTGACGATGCCAGGCGTATGCGGTTACGGGGCGTACCTGAA
>JASFOJ010000281.1:0-3250 GCA_050116575.1 Gammaproteobacteria bacterium
GTAACAGCTGACGGTATATCTAACCACTACTAAAATATTTCTTGATTTTATTCATTGTTATCGATCCTGAGCCCGGCTCCTGTCCCGATGTGGCCGGATGATGGGGGCTGTACTCTCATTTTCGACGTTGATCCGCGATAATACATTCAACCTCTTTTCATTTCAAATCAATGGCTTAGCTCGAATTTGGGCCATTATTCATTTTTTTAATGTATAATTTCCGCTTAATTTGAGGCGGTATAATATTGATCCCCGCCGTGTCAGCCTGTCGCTAATGCAGAACCTGTAGAGAGGAAACAATGGCCCTGATTGCCAATAGAAAATCTGTTATGACTTTATTTTCATCGGACAATGATTTGCACTGTCATCGTGTCCGAATTGTACTCGCTGAGAAAAGCATCAATTTTGAAGTCATTGGCGTCACCCCCGATAGCCCGCCGGAAGATTTAATGGAACTCAATCCCTACGGTGCCGTGCCAACCCTGGTGGACCGTGATCTGGTACTTTATGACTCTCAAGTCATTATGGAATATCTGGATGAACGCTTTCCCCATCCACCACTCATGCCCGTGGACCCGGTTTCCCGAGGGCGTGCCCGGATGACATTGTGTCGGATTCAGCGCGACTGGGACACCCTGGTCAATCGTATTATAGCCGGTGATGACGTGGCGCAGGCGGCCAAGGAATTGCGGGAAAGTCTCACCGTTGTTGCGCCGATTTTCGAGCAAAAACCGTTTTTTATGAACGACGAGTTGTCGTTGATGGATTGCGCGGTTGCTCCTATTCTCTGGCGGTTACCTCTGTATGGCATCGAACTGCCGCCGCAAGCCAGTGCGTTAACAGATTACGCAGAACGCTTATTTAACCTCGATTCGTTTCAGGCAAGCCTCACCGACGCGGAACGGGAGATCCGCTAGCCATCGAGCAAGAGTGGGCACCGCAAGCCTGGCCGGCTGCAACCATAGACTGCAATGAATTTAATTTTCCGACAACGAAACGATTAGTCAACTTAAACCAGTGATAGTGTTTATAGGTGTTGTATGACCAGTAGTCGACCTTATTTACTACGGGCTATTTATGACTGGATTGTGGATAACGGCCTGACTCCTTATTTACTGGTTAACGCTGGCATTGAGAATGTATTGGTGCCCACCGAATATGTGTCCAATGGCAAAATAATTCTTAATGTTGCGCCCGCTGCCGTAAAGGATTTCGAAATCGCCAACGATGAAGTGCATTTTAATGCGCGATTTAGCGGCAACCCCATGTATGTTTGCGTTCCCATGCAGGCGGCCATGGCGATTTATGCCAAGGAAAACGGGCGGGGTATGGTGTTCACTGACGACGATGAGGTGCCGCCTGATCCCGATAGCGGTGGCGGCGACAAAAAATCAAAAAGCAAGCAACCCAATTTGCGCGTTGTGAAATAGCAATGCTGGAAATTATCAGGGACGATATCACTAACCTTCAGGTTGACGCTATTGTCAATGCCGCTAACACCAGCTTAATGGGAGGCGGGGGTGTCGACGGAGCCATTCACCGCGCTGCCGGCCCGCAGCTAAAACAAGCCTGCAAGCCGTTGGGAGGGTGTCGACCCGGTGATGCCAAAATCACCCCGGGATTCAACCTGCCTGCCACGTATGTGATTCACACCGTGGGTCCTGTCTGGCACGGGGGGCAGCAGGGTGAAGCTGATACCCTGGCGGACTGCTACCGCCATTGCCTGGAACTGGCGCTCGGCAACAACATTAATACCATCGCTTTCCCCGCCATTAGTACCGGTGTCTACGGTTATCCCAAGCCGGAAGCGGCAAAAATCGCCCTGGGTGTCATGAGCGAATACCAGGATCGTTTTGAAAAAATCATCGCCTGTTGTCACAGCGAAGACGACGTCAAGCTGTATCAGGATACATTACAGCAATTGCATTAACGGTGTGATCATCGTGGCCAGTACTTAATCGTCTTGGAAATATGGCGCGTGTTTAGATGAAGCAGGGGAACTTGTATCACCTAAATCGTAATTCCAGCAATCGTAAGGCTACGTATCGAGGCGTCGCTGTTAACGCAACATGTTAGTGCTGAGGGGCTACCACGGAACGGTTATCGACACGGCGGAATACATAATAGGTAATTAAACCTGACAATGCGCCGAACAGGTGGGCGTCCACTACGACGCTGCCGCCGGCGGTTTTTTCCGAGCCGGGCAGGGGGCCAACCAGTTGCTCGTACAACAGTTTGACGATAATCAGCGCCAGTAGAAATTTAGCATCCCAGCGGCCGGATTTCAGGTCATACAATACGCCGACCATAAACATGCCGTGCAGCACACCCGACAGGCCGACGTACCAGCGCAAATGAGAGTCGATGACGAGCAGCATGAGACTGATCCCAAGAGCGCTGAAAAACAGCGTATGCAGCCAGCGTTTGGTGGGCAGATGGCGATCAAACAGCGCCCATACCAGGACCAGCCCCACCAGGTTCATGGCCAGGTGTGACCAGGATAGATGGGCCAGATGGCCGGTGAAAATGCGCCAGATCTCGCCGGACAATATGGCATTGCGGTCGTAACGCAGCCACAGCGTCATATCGGAACCAAAAAGACCGATTAAGGTCACAATCAACGCAATGCTGATCGGTAGTACATGCCGTTGCAGGAACGGTGTCAGGTTGCTTTGCTTTTTGGCGCGTGGATTGACCATGAAGGATAAGACTCTTGGTTGAATCGATATAGAAATATAATGGGTATAATGACGTCGTATAACCGCTATTTATCGTTTGGGTTGCCGGGCGCGAAACACCGGAATTTCTAAGCAAATTTCCGGTGCCGCAGGATTAAATCCAGGATTAAATTTAAGTGATCTGACCCACAAAACGGCAATTAATCCTGTTACCATTGGCATGTGTATTGTATCGAATCCAGCAGAATAGCAAAACCTATACCGGCTTCCATGGTGTTTTTGTGTAGACATTGTGGAATCGGCAGATCGGCAACATTCTTAAGTATGGGAGTAAATTGTGTACGCAGCGCACGCTAGACATGTAAGTTATGTATCAAAAATTGCGGTAAACCGCTCATTTAGATCCTCCGGTTTCACCCTCATTGAGGTGATGGTGGTGGTAATTATTTTAGGTATTCTCGCGGCCATCGTGGTACCCCGGGTCATGGACCGTCCGGACGATGCGAGAATCGCCAAGGCCAAGCAGGATATACGGGCACTTGAAAGTGCGCTTAATTTGTACAAACTGGACA
>JASFOJ010000282.1:0-3140 GCA_050116575.1 Gammaproteobacteria bacterium
CCAGATGCTGACCGGGTTTAAACCGAGGCAACGGTCCACCGTCATAGGGTTTCAGATAAAAGGACACAATGGAGTGATCCACACACTCACTGATACGTTCTTCGATGACAAACTGGCGGAATCCTTTCCATTTATTTTCATGGTACTGATCTTCCAAGTTGGAAATAACATTTTGCAGTTGCCGTTGCCATTTATCGGCCTCGGGCGTTTTGGCAAGCGACGCTGCCGCCGGGCGGCCCTTGGCGAATTTAACGCCCCAGCTGATGGCGTAAGCGGCCGCGAACAACGCGCCCCATACCAGGGCGGATTGCAGTAGCACGTGGCCATTGATCAAGGAACCGGCAATGACCAGGGGGTCCGCCGCGACGGTTGTGTAACCCCATAAGATGCCATGCCCTGCAATGGAGCCCAGAACCGCGACGCTTACCAAGGCGGTAAATGTTGGTTTGGAATTTTCCCCGGAATTGGCGTTCATTTTTTTATTGTTGTCCTTCTAACCTCGTTGTAAAACAAAAAGTATAGTATGTTAAATTAACAACACGGATACAGACGCAAAAGAAGCTAGTCTATTAGTCGGACAATGTACCGGTAAATTTACAGTTTTTTATGTAGTGGCCGATACATCTGTCGGTAATCCGGCATTTTGTTCTGCAATTATGGACATAATAGGCTATATAGAAAGAACTAAAAAGATAAGATAGCGATCTTTGGAGAACTCCCTATGACTCTACGAGAAAAAGCGCATGCGCTTTTAAACGGATATTATCGTATTTGCCTCATCCCCATCGGAATTGTCACGATAGGGTTACTGCTTTCCACTACTATTGCCGCCGCCGACGAGAGCGGCGACAAGCCCACAGCGGGCAGTACCGCGCACGCCAAGATCCTGTCAGAGGATCAATATCCCAGCGCCTCCAAATGTGCTGTATGCCACAAAAAAATCTACGATGAGTGGAGCAGTTCAAACCATGCCTATGCCGGTTTGTCGCCCATGTTCCACAAGTTCGAAAACGCCATTAACAGCCTGGCGCCGACGATTAACAGTTTCTGCGTCCGTTGCCACCAGAGCGTTGGTACCACGATGGGCGAAACCCGGGACACTGACTTATGGGATCGTGCCGCGGTGTCACGTGAAGGCGTCACCTGCGTGACTTGCCACCGGGTTGATACCCAATACGGCAAGGTCAACGGGGAACGGCGCATTAATCCGGGCAGTATTTTTGACCCGGTTTATGGTCCCACAGACGCCAAGGCACTCGATGAAGTCCTGGCGAATCCGGGCAAGTATAAAGTGGTCACTCAAAAAGACGAGATTGGCCAGCAGATACACAGAAAGGCGGTGAAATTTCCCCAGATTCGCAAATCGGAATTTTGCATGTCCTGCCATCAGGTGGCGGTCAACCTGGGCATCAAACTGGAAGTGGTGTGGGATCAATACCGCGCTTCTCCCGCCAACGAAACCGGCGTTACCTGCCAGCAATGTCACATGGGCCGTATACCAGGTGTTCCCTCCGGCTATGAACAGGCGCCAGTGGCGATTGTTGACGGCAATGAAATCGATTCGCGTGACCATTACAACCACTCATTTTATGGTCCCGGTTATTCCATCGCCCATCCCGGCATTTTTCCCCATAACCCCGCGGCCAAAGACTGGACCATTAAACAGTGGCTGACATTTAATTACCGCGCCGGCTGGGGAACACCGGATTTCGAGGAAAATTACCCGGAAGACTATAAGTTTCCACCGGAATGGGAGGATTCGTTCGATCGCGAAACCGCCCGGCAAATCATTGATGAGAACCTGGCCAAGCTGGAAAAACGCAACGGACTGCGCAGACAGGTCATGGAAATGGGTACCCACATCGATGGCCCGTTTTTCGACAGCGAGCCCGAAGCCGGTGACAGTTTGTCGTTTCACTACGTGGTACAAAACATCAATACCGGCCACAACGCGCCATCAGGCTCGTTAGGAGCGCAACCACAATTGTGGCTCAATGTCGCGCTGATCGATCCCGACGGCAAAAACATCTGGGAAAGCGGATACCTCGACAGTAACGGCGACGTCGCCGACCTGCATTCACTGGACGTGCGCGCCGGCAAGATTGAACTGGATAGCCAGTTGTTCAATCTGCAAACCAAGTTCCTGACCACCAACCTTAAAGGGACCGACCGCGAAATGTACTTGCCGGTCAATTTCGATGTGGACCAGCTGCCGTTCCTGCGCCCCGCGCAACAACCGGTTACCGTCATGAACCACCCGCCCTTTGTCCGCATGGAAGGCCGCAGTATTCCGCCACTGGGTGAACGCAATGCCGAGTACACGGTACCCTCGGACCTGATGAAGAAAAAAGGCACCTACAAACTGGCGGTACGTATGCGCAGCCGCGCCGAACCGATTTACTTTATGAAATTTGTCGGCGCCACCACTGAAATGCAGCGCGCAATGAACGAGGGGATACTCGACATTCACCCCTACACCGTGGAATTCACCGTTAAGTGACAGGATTAACAATGAATAAAAATAGACATACACAATGTAAAATCAGCACCTGGTTAATGGTCGGTTCACTCCTGGTTTCAACGGCACTACCGGCTGACGAATTAATGGAAAAACCCACCATCTCGGACGACGCCAAGGCGGTGCCCCATGACAGTTCGGTGTTTCGCAGCGGCCCCAAATACGATGACAAGGCCTATGATGTGGACGCCCAACTGAAAATATACGGTGACAAACAGGCCTATGAAGTACACCGCCCGTTACTGGAACTGGGTGCACCCATGTACTCCACCGGCCTGATCGACAGAAGCAGCTACGTATTCGGCGCAAAGAATCCGTCGGTCAATCAGTTTCTGGCCTATGGTGACTTCAGGACGGTAGCCAGCTACGCCGAACTACCCAACGGCGACAATGCGCAGGTGGCTGCGCAACTGAACCTGGACCTGGACTGGAAACTGACCGCCACCGAGCGCATCCACCTTCTGGTGAGACCCTTCGAAGAGGACGGCCAGTTGTCGCGCTGGGAATACAACAAGGACCCGGTTACCGGTGACCGCGAAGGGCACGGTATCTCTGAATTTGATGCCTCACCGGATGCCTTCTTTTTCGAAGGCGACCTGGGTGCCATCGTCGCCGGCGCCAG
>JASFOJ010000283.1:0-3129 GCA_050116575.1 Gammaproteobacteria bacterium
AAGCAGCTAGTGCGTAGTTGTCGTCGTTGGCAACTAAATTGTTTGCAGCTGGATTTACGAGGGAATCTGCTCCTCGGCATGCACCTCAGGTTTTGTGACCCACGTCGAAGCCAGGTCGCCCCCAAAGATGTTGATTAATAAGACAGTATAACGCCGTCGATAGTTCAACGCTATGGCTACGCGTTGGTTAATGTTTCAGCAGCCGTTGTTTTTCGCGCTGCCAGTCCCTTTGTTTTTCCGCAGCCCTTTTATCGTGTTTTTGTTTGCCCTTAGCCAGGCCAATTTTGATCTTGGCCCTGCCGCGTATCCAGTACATGGACAGCGGTACGAGTGTGTAGCCCTTGCGTTCCACTGCGCCAATGAGTTTGTCCAATTCCTGTTTATGCAACAGCAGCTTGCGGGTACGGGTGGGGTCCGGTGTGTAATGGGTGGAAACGGTGGGCAGGGGCGTGATCAGCGCGCCCAGCAGCCAGGCTTCACCGTTTTTAACGATGACATGGCTGTCCCGGATCTGTACTTTTCCGGCACGCAGACTTTTGACTTCCCAGCCTTCCAGGACCATACCAGCCTCGAAATCTTCTTCGATAAAATAGTCGTGGCGCGCTTTTTTATTTAGCGCAATATTATTATCCGGTATTTTTGGTTTTTTCTTCGACATGCGCGCATTATAGGGATTGGGCGGAAATTGTCACGGGCCAGGGGGAATTTGTCCTGTAAATTCAGCCTGATACAGGCTAAAGTCTTGTAACTAAACGCTATTTCATTGAAAATGACACAAAAATAAACAAGAGGATAACCAATGGCTCGAAAATCGATACATGGTGAGTGGTCGTCACGGTGGATTTTTGTGTTGGCCGCCACAGGTTCGGCGGTGGGGTTAGGGAATATCTGGAAATTTCCCTACATGGCCGGGGAGAACGGCGGTGGGGCGTTTGTATTGATTTACCTGGCCTGCATCGCGCTGCTCGGTATTCCCGTGATGATGGCCGAGGTACTCATCGGCCGCCGGGGCCGGCAAAGTCCCATTAACACCATGATAACGATCGCCAAGGAAGAAGGCGCAAACTGGCACTGGCGTTGGCTGGGATGGAGCGGGGTACTGGCCGGGTTTCTGATTCTTTCTTATTACAGCGTCATTGCGGGCTGGACTCTGGCCTACATCCTGGAATCCATCGACGGCACGTTTACCGGGCTGGACGGCGATGCCGTCGCGAATGTTTTTGACAGCCTGGTGGGCAATGCCGGTGCTCTGATTTTCTGGCATTCACTGTTTATGCTGTTGACCATGGTGGTAGTTGCCCGCGGCGTTCAACAAGGACTGGAAAAGGCGATCCGGTTTTTGATGCCGGCGCTGTTTGTTTTGCTGGTGATTATGGTGGGATACGCCTTATCAACAGATGCCTTCGGAAAAGGATTTGCTTTTATGTTTACGCCGGACTTCAGCAAAATCACCACGGAAGGTATTTTAAAGGCCATGGGTCAGGCGTTCTTTACCTTAAGCCTGGGCATGGGCGCCATTATGATTTACGGATCCTATATGCCCCATGACGCATCGATTGCGGGGACCTCAATTACCGTGGCCCTGGCGGACACGGCGGTAGCACTGCTAGCCGGGATTGCGATTTTTCCCATAGTTTTTGCCAATGGCCTTGAACCGGGGGCCGGTCCTGGTCTGGTGTTTGTGACGTTGCCCATTGCCTTCGGCCACATGCCGGGGGGCGCGTTTTTCGGGACAGTATTTTTTGTGCTGTTGGCGTTCGCGGCCTGGTCGTCGTCCATATCTCTCATTGAACCTTTTGTTGCCTGGCTGGTAGAAAACAAAGGCATGACTCGCAACCACGCCAGTATTGTTTCCGGGTTAATCACCTGGGTTGCGGGTTTGGGAACAGTGTTTTCCTTCAATTACTGGAAGGATATCAAGCTGTTTGGTAAAACGTATTTTGATCTGCTGGATTTTCTAACCTCTAATATCATGTTACCTTTAGGCGGCCTGTTGATCGGCGTCTTTGCGGCATGGGTTATTAAAAAGCAGTCTTCCGTCGAGGAACTGGGAATGGGAGATGGCCTGGCTTATCAAGTATGGAGCATTCTGGTACGTTATGTAACGCCAGTCGGCGTCGGGTTGATATTTTTGAAATCCATCGGCGTTATTTAAGGTGGGGCGCGCACGATAGTGACATACGCGCAAAGTAAAACAATATCTCCTTATGCATGCTTCTCTGCGTTAACGTGCCGTATTAAAATTGTTATAGTTTCTCGGTTAATGTAGGGTTTTCGAAGTTAAATAGTCGTCATTGAGGTTGTGTAGCAGTGCCAACAGTGAATAAAAGTGCATTGGTATCCCATGATGCCAGTGATATGTTCCATATCGTTGATGATATCGAAGCTTACCCGGAGTTTTTACCGTGGTGCGGCGCGGCGTCCGTTGATAGCCGTGACGGTGACGAAGTCCGTGCGAGCATTGAAATCGCCCACCGTGGTATAAATAAAACCTTTACCACCCGTAATCGCTTGCAAAAAGACAAGATGATCGAAGTGAGCCTGGTGAACGGTCCGTTTAAACACTTACACGGGTACTGGCAGTTCAAAAAACTGGGGGATAACGGCTGCAAGGTTACCCTGGATTTAGAATATGAATTTTCCAGCAAATTAATTGCTATGGCGATAGGGCCCGTGTTTGGGCAAATTGCTAACACGCTGGTGGACGCGTTTTGCAAACGCGCTGATGAAATTTATGGAGGAAAATAACACGTCCGCACCACAAAAGATCCTGGTGGAAGTGGCTTACGCAAAGCCGGATGCCCAGGTAATCGTGCCGGTGTATGTCGACAAAGGGACCACACTGGAGCAGGCCGTTGAGCGCTCTGGTATCTTGCAGGAGTTTCCGGAGATTGACCTGGCCGAAAACAAGTTAGGTATTTTCGGCAAGCTAAAAAACAAGGATACTGTATTAAGGGAAAAAGACCGCGTCGAAATCTATCGCCCGCTTATTGCCGATCCTAAGGAAATTCGCAAGCAACGTGCGGCTGAAGGCAAGGCTATGAAAAAAGGGGGCGAAGCCGGTGGCGACCGATAACATTTCGTTCTTTTATAATCCATAATCGACAAGAAGATATGGCTGGTAACAGC
>JASFOJ010000284.1:0-3116 GCA_050116575.1 Gammaproteobacteria bacterium
CAACGTACCTGGTGACGCCGAACACCTCTCCATCAATGGCGAAACAGTCAATTTTGTGGTCCGGCTAGAGCGCGGCACAATTAACCGCTTCATATACAGTATCGCGATACTGGCGCCCTTTGCGGAATCGTTAGACAAACCACAACATCTTGACAACTCGGCATGGAACAGGAAATTGGTCTACAGCTTTCAAGGCGGCGTTGGCATAGGTCATTTTCAGGGATACTTTGACATGGGCAAACGTTATGCATTGCATTACGAGGCACTCAAACGCGGCTATGCGGTCGCCTACTCCACGGGTAACCGCACTGGGACCCATTACAATTTGACCCTGATGGAAGAAACCGCGCTTATGGTAAAAGGTCGTTTTGAAGCTGTTTATGGACACCCAAAATACACCATTGGCGTTGGCGACTCGGGCGGCGCCATTCAACAATACGTTCTGGGACAAAACAACCGCCACATCATCGATGCCGCTCTGCCCCAATTGTCATACCCGGATATGATTACCCAAACCATTCATTTATCGGATTGCGAATTGATGGAACGTTACTTTGACACGGAATATACGCTCGACAACTCGTCCCGGTGGGGTGACTGGCTACAACGTAGCGTGATTGAAGGAATGGTGGCCAACAATGTGGCCGTCGTTGATCCGTGGATTTTAAGTCCGTACGCGCCCAAACCGGGTTCCAGTGAATGTATCAATGGCTGGCGTGAATTAATTCAGGGAATAATGAACCCCACGTTTACAGCACCGCAGTATTATGAAGCGCTAGAGCTGTACCGCTATCCGCCGGAAGTGATCACGAATATCAAATGGACCCATTGGGATGACCTGGGAAATATATATCCAAAAGATGACAATGGGTATGCCTATAATACTGTTGACAACGTTGGCGTGCAGTATGGACTGCACGCGCTTGTTAGTGGTGAAATTAACAAACAGGAATTTCTCGATTTAAACTCGTGTATAGGTGGCTGGAAACAACCACCCGAAATGGTGCTTGCTGGTTATCCGTGGAATCCTAACGCACCTGTTTCCACATTTGACCCCTGGAACCAAATCAATATGAACCTGAACTTGCTCTGCAAACTCGGCGTTCCCGCACCGAGAACCGAAGGCAATCTCGCCGCCATGAACGCAGCGTATAACGCCAAACACATATTTACCGGTGATATAAACATTCCCATTATTGATATGCGCTGGTACCTGGAGCCAACGTTGAACATGCATCATTCGCAGGGTTCATTTGCGGTGCGGGCGCGCATGCAAAAGGAACAGGGCCAGGCGAAAAATCAAGTCATATGGTTCGCGGAATGCAACTATTTGAATCCCGCCACATTGCAAGAAGATTGTGAATACGATCCCACCGGCAAAGCTTTAGATGCCATTGATGAATGGATGGCAAATATAAAAAGCGACGATGATTACGATTACGATCAAAATGGCGACGAGAAAGTCAAAGGAAAAGTGGTAAAAAATAAGCCGACAGCAGCGGTGGATGCCTGCTTCTATAGTGATGGAAGCCTGATGTACGCAGGAGACGATGCCTGGAATGGAATACTTAACGACAAACCGAAAGGACAATGTAGCAGCGCATTCCCAATCTATTCCACGTCGCGCATTGTCGCCGGAGAACCCATTGATGGCGACATATTTAAATGCGCGCTGAAACCTGTTGATGATGCGTTAGCCGATGGAACGTATGGTGATATCTCGTTTAACGCGATTGAAAGTAACTTCCTGCATGCCATATTTCCAACGGGCGTGTGCGACTACAGCAAACCGGATTTAGGAAAACCTTTCGTTAAACACGGGAAGTAGCACCGAATTAATCATAAGCACAAAATACCAGACCCTATATTAAGTAATTCTACGCTATTGATTTTAAAATGGTGCTCGGGGACAGAAACGAAAAAACAGCTGGATTCAGGTTCATTGTGTCATGCCAAAGTTACGATGAACCTGACCCCTATTACTTTTATTCCTGCGCCGTCAGCATCTGTTGTTTGTATGATCTGAATCAAAACCAGGCTTGAATACTTGGTTTATGTTTAGATTGATAGAATAGGAAGTTTGCAAGCATAAGGCAGTGGAGGTGCGCGATGAAGATCTGGAATCTATGTCTCATCATTTTGCTGACCATCTTTAATCTGTCCTGTAGTAGCGGCTCTTCCAGCGGCACCCCGAGTGACAATAATAACGACAATACGGGTAATGGCGGCGATGACACCAATGGCCCAACAGAGCCGGCAATTCCCGGTTTCGATTATACGTTATCGACAGGGGATTTCTGGGAATACGGCTGGGATTATCAAAGTTCCTACGTTTCATCCTATAGCAGTAGTAGTTCCAGCGCCCAAAGCAATTTTCGTATCACTTTGGGTGATGCTATCACGGTGGACGCCGTCAGTTTTTATGAAATGCTGTTCTCCGGAAACACCCAGGCGGCACAATACAAGGACCTGCAACCATACGGAAAATATGTAGGGATATCCGACAACCAGCTCATCCTGCTAGAGTCTGACCAGACGACACGTAAAATCCTGTTCGATGCCCAGACCGGTTCCTGGCCGGGGGGAGGTATATTTACTTCCTTCCCGTCAAGCACTTTGTTCGAAGCCACCCTGTCATCGATCGGCAACGACTATATCAACCAGGCCGCCTACCAGGTCAGTGAATCCTCCAGTTCCAGTCAGTGCGAATATTTTCCCGGCGTCGGCACGATCTGTGGCGGTGACTACGACGAGAACCTGATCGAACGTGAATACTATATTGCGGGTTTGGGCCCGGTCGGCTATTACGGGCATTTTAGCATGAGCGACTGGTCGAGCCCTGATGGTGGCTGGTCATCGTCCAACTCGACGAACATCGGGTTGACTGCTTCTTCGTTAAGAGGCGATAGCGTGGACTATGAGCTTGAGGTGGAACCCAATAATCAGATTGGCCAGGCTACAGCTATCACGCTGCCGGCCAGGATCAAGGGAGATAACACGACAGAAACCTATCTGGGTGGCACGACTGCAGTGACAGTGGGGGTAATTTCGGTATCCGAAGTTGAGGCCAATGATTCCCCCTTCAGCCCACAGGTGGTCGATATTCCATCCTCCAT
>JASFOJ010000285.1:0-3104 GCA_050116575.1 Gammaproteobacteria bacterium
CATCAATGGTGTCAATTTGACTATGACCCAGGTCATTGGTGGTTTTGATTTGGTAGGTAGCGCTGTTTGGCGAGGTACCGTTGACGAAATACTCGACGGTGGTGGCACGCGTTGTTGTGCTGTTCGCCGCTTGCGCATTGCCATCGTCATCGTATTGCCCGTCAAAACCAGTGGATTGTGTGAGACGTTTATGACCATACGCATCGTATGTGTAGCACGTTTGCAATTACAAGAGGTCACCCGGTTGCGCGGTTTCGCAATGCAGCAAGCCGTCTGTGGCCATGTTGTAGGTAAATGTGGAGGTACGGGTTTGTGCACCTTCTGACAGATACGGGCCGCTTTTGGTCACGGTCGACGACGTTAGCCTTCCCAGATACCATTTGTCGGCACCGGTTTGGTTGTCGTAGTGATTGACCGTTGAGGTTGAATATTGATTGGTGAAATCACCCGAGCTCACAGCTTGATCATTGCCCGTAATCGTCTCTTCAATTCTTTCCACGTTACCAAACCGGTCATAGGGCACCCCAGAACCGCCTGAGATATCTTTATAGTCCGTAATAACATATGACTCCCGCACGGCGAGACCGCCACCGCCGGGCGGTTCCCATAATTTCTCACTGGTGGTTTTATCAAGATAGGGGAAATAGGTTTTGTTAGCGACGGCGTTGTTTGATACCGCAAAGGACGTCACAGACCATTCATTATTGGTTTCAGATGCCAATACACCACCCGGGTGCGCTGACGAACCTGGTCCGAAGATTTGGGTTTTGGCAACACGCCCGGTTAACGAGAAACTCTGATCAATAAGTAGATTGTCCCGGGGCAACCCTTGATCATAGACCGTCACCACGCGCTGCTTTTGATGCTTGGCCGTACCAACGGTGTAGTAATGAATCGCCTCGGTTTCCTTGAAGCCCAAAAACCCCCTGCCATGGGTATTGACCTTACCACCGCTGTATCGGTATAAGGTGCCATCGTCTGTGCCACCCACGTCGGACTCTACCTTTGAAACCACGTACATCGGGGCGATAAAATCCCGGATCTCTGAATTTGATTCCTCGTCAAGCTTTTCGTAGGTCCCTGTCTGAGCTAACGGGTTACTGGAAGACCGATCCCACGGATCCGTCAAGGGAGAATAGGTAACATCGTACTTGGCGCCTAAACCAGTGGTAACGCTCCTGATCATATCCGATGGCTGATCAGTGGCGGGGTCGTTTAGAACAGCTTTAAACTCACTGCCCGTGGCATTCACAATATCCGCGCGACCGTCGCCGTTGACATCCATGATAAATTTAGGTTTCTTGATATTGCCGTTTGCTGCACCGGTATTGGTCAATTCGATGTGACGAACGGAGGTGTTATCGGGGTCGGGGAAACCCGCTTCGTAGTAGGACATTGCAAACCAATTACTGCCGCCATCTGGATCGATAATATGGGTACCTTTATCACCGACGTTAGGAATTAATACGTCCTGGCGACCGTCGGTATTTACATCCATCACTATGGCAAATCTAAAATTATAATATATTGATAATGCACGGATACCGGTATCTTGATAGTTTTTGGTATACACCATCTTAAAATCCAGCCCGTTGTTTATATAAACATCGGCTTTCGTTGTGGTCATATAACCAGCATCGGGATTGTTCGGATCAGCTAATTGCTGAGTCTCGGTTAGCGTTATAAAATCCGGCAACCCGTCACCGTTCACATCCAGGACACGGGTTCTCTCAGCATCGCCACAGACTCTTGCAGGGATATCTACCGGCGAACTAAATGAAAATGTATCTTCGTTTGCCTTTGATATAGAATACCACAACCTGCATACGCCACTTCCCGGCCCCACCCCAACAATATCTGGCCTACCATCACCGTTAAAATCCATAATCCGTCTTATTCCAAAGGAATCGGAAAAACCCGGATTAGGAGAAACATCAATAAATTGCGAGCCCGTATCATTATTCGTATGCTTAATAAACTTCAGCGTGGATGTGGATGTAGTATCTAAGGAAGTCCCATACTGACTTCCGTCACCCCATATAGTATTAGCATCTTGAGGTATTCCATATGCCAAATCTATTAAGCCATCGCCGTCAAAATCACCGCTGTGTAGCTTTGGTATTCCAAAGATTTTGTGGTCCGAGTCGTAGTCAAAGTAGCGACCAAAAACTGGCGCTTTCAAGCCTGTATCAATCACTTCAAATCCCGAACCTGTACTCCGCAAAACAACCCAGTCAAAGACACTGGCAGCGGAGGTCGTATAAGTGCGGCCACCGCAAACATACGGACCAGGATAATAGTCTAGAACCGCATCTTTATAGATAGAATCTTCATCGCAATTCGACACCACAATATCGTCTTTACCGTCACCGTCGTAATCCATAATTACAGCGTTGTTGGGGTTTAGAGCATCAATATCCGTGGATATTGGGCTCTCAGCAAAGCCAGTCGCACTGGCTTTGCCACCCCCCGGTAGTACGTGCCATTGGAGAGCTTTTATTCCAAATTGACCAAGGGCAGCACCAGTCCGAAGGGTGTATAAAAGGTCTTGCATTCCATCGCCATTAAAATCGCCAACGAAAATGTATCTTTCGTCATCGTATGCTTGCCCCGAAGCTGTAGCACTCTTGTAGGCGGTGGGGCTGTTATTCCAGTCAAATGTCGTTTTTGCCAAGCAAGTCGGTGGAGATACAACTCCATCCGGGTATCCACATTCTTCGACGGTCTCTAAAAGGTTAAATCCGGATGCCTGACTAGCCAGGTAGGTAAAGTTGTATTGTCTGACCAGCTTGCCTTGTATATCTACGTCAGCACTAGAGATTCGGTTTACACTTGCGCCTTCATAAGTATTAATGTGGGCCAGACGCCCGCCGGGGTAAATACGTTCGCCACCGATGAACTTCGCCGGTATACTATTCAGTCCTTCATACTCAAGTTCGATCACTCGGCTCGGGGATAAGCTCGTCGTATCGTTGCCCGTATATTGAAGATAGGCTGGATAAAACAAAGCTTCTGGTGGCAATATTAGCCCGCCTGAAAGCAACGTATCATGTATGGCGGTTTTGCTATATCCAATTTGGTAGTAATTTCCCTTAGTATCAGAG
>JASFOJ010000286.1:0-3040 GCA_050116575.1 Gammaproteobacteria bacterium
TGGGCCTGACACTTACCCTTACCGGCTTAACCAGTTCTCTGGAGGCGCTGGGCCAGGATCAGGAACAATTGCTACGAGGCCTGCGCGGTGCCATGGGTGGCATGGGTACCGCGTTTTACACTACGTTACTGGGTTCTGTATTAGGTGGGGTGTTATTGCGCGTATACGGCCACATCGACGAAAATGGTGTGGACAGCCTGGAAAACGCCTTGACCCGAATTTGTATTGTTTACTGTTCGGCGGATTTCAAACCCTCAACGGAACGGGATATCCGAATTCTCAACCAGGAACTTCTGTCATTGGGTCAGAACATCGAATACCTGAACCGGATATTGAACGAATCCAAAACAATGGTGGCTGATTTTTCTCAAGAACTGGTAAACCTGCACCAACGAGACAGTGACAGAACCGCCCTGGAAGACACGATCAAGTTACGCAAAGAGTACCTCAATACGTTGCGCGATGAGTTCCAGTTAAAACGAATGAATCGTGGCGCCTGGTGGCAGGTTTTCAAAAAAAGTTTCCGTAATACCGACTAAGCATCACAATACGACTTATCTGCATGCGAGTGAACGATTAGATGGCACGTAAACAGCGTTCATCATCTACCAATATTCATGAAAGTTTTTCCGACATCGCGCTGTTGATGCTGGCAACCTTTGTCTTTTTACTGGTAACCATCCTGATCACCTCCAAGCTGGCGGAAGAAAACCAGCTGCCCCGGCTGAAAACCGCGGTCTCCGACCTTGAGCAGCAACTGAAACAGGCAAAGTCGACCAACCAACGCTTACTGGGCGACATCGATAATATGGTCAACATGAGTGTTGAATCGCAAATGGAGCATACCCTGGAAGCGGTAGGCTTGGGTAAAAACAGCAAACGGCGCAAAGATTTCGATGTATTCGTCAAAGGTCTGAAAGATATCCCCGGCGATAGCCTGCACCTGATGGTCGATGCCACCGGTTCCATGCATGGCGCAACTACGTTTCTGATTCCGGTATTGCGGGTCATCACCATCCGTTCCGGCAAGCGGCTCGATGCTATTACCTGGTTTTCCGATAACACATCGGCGACATACCAGGGCACCATGGGCGCAATGTTCGATAACCTGATGACCGGCGCTCCGTTTGTTGGATCCGAGGAAACCATCGGCAAGGCATTTCGCAGTGCCGCCCGGGAATCGGCGGCGCCCGGCGCCTACATATTAATTGGTGACGAACCCAGTGACGACCGGATTCATTATTTTGATATTCCCAGCCCGGTATTTACCCTTCCCATCGGCAAACAAAACCCGGAAACCACCTGGGCCTACCAGAAACTGGCAGATGAAACCGGTGGCAAAATGCTGCAACTGGTTTTCCAGTAACAGGCGTTGGTATTTTCATTTAATCGCCCCCCGAGTTGTTGTAGAATTCACCCCTCGCCTGAACGCTTAACAACAGTGATAACAACATACCCGGGATTCCGGAATGAGTTACCGGAACCGGCATAGTTATACAGAAAATAAAGAGAACCAAGAGCAATAGCGCATGCTGGAAAAAATACCAAATTACGTCTGGTACATCCTGATTATGTGCCTGTGGGGTGCCGCGGTCATCGGATTCAACCTGCTGCGCCTCAATGCCTATGGCATCGACGAAGGCGCGGCAATGGCATTGCTGCTGAATTGGTCCGTTTCCGACCAGATTATCAACCCGGTCACAACCTACGGCGGCCCCGATTTCCGGGCCTTGCTATTTATCCCAATAGGCCTTTACTGGCCCGGCAGCGTCATTGCGGCCAAGGTTTTTACCCTGATGTTCTGTTTTGCCGCCGCAATGTTTTTATACAAGTGGACCAAAGACATTGAAGACGGTGAGTCCGCACTGATTGCCACCGGGCTGTTTTTAATTTCCCCCGCGCTGATTTATGTTGCCGACACCATCAGTGTCGCCCCGTTTCTACTTACGCTGTTCGGAGCCGGTGCATATCTGGACAAGAAATACCGGGCATCACCCCACAGTATAAGCAGCCGGTACTTTATTCAGATGCTGGTGATCGCCATTACCATTACACTGCACCCCATGGGACTTGCCTATCCACTGGCATTGGCGTGGCAATGGTACCGAAACCCCAAAAGCGACAAACAGCAAAAACAGGTCTGGATGGGCATTGGTATTACCAGCGTTATCATCCTGGCCATGCAAACCGGCTGGATTGAAATTCCCTGGGGCAACAATCCCCTGGTGGCTCTGCACAACGCCAGTATGGGTTATGACCTGCGAGAGATTTACTTAAATCAATGGGGTGCCGGCGCCGCCCTGATGATTCCGCTGCTTTACCTTCTATACCGTGATTATAAATTGCTGTCCCAGGACCTGATGGGCGGCATGTTACTGATTAGCGTGGTGATCGGTTTGGCAGCGGCGGACCAGAATTGGGCCACCATTGCCGTGGCAATACTGCTTTACCGGGGTGTACCGGCACTAATTGCACTGAACAAAAAAACTGCCGCCCTGGGTTTTCTGGGGCAACGTGGCATTGTCTTTGTGGCTATATTGGCCATATCCCTGCTGTTCATGCAGGCCGACAAATTTTATGCGACACAACTGGCCAACCACATATTGACGCCGCGGGAACAACTCATCCAGCGCCTTGCCAAAGTGGCGGCGGATAAAGACAAGCCTTTTCTCGCCGCAAGCCAATGGCCGGCGCAAACCATGATTGTTTGCAAACGAGACGTCCTGCCGCTACCTCCACCACAAAAAAATGGTGAAGCGCTGCTCGCGATAATAAAAAACATTACCCATATCATGTTTAACCATCACGACCCCGATAATCACCAGTTGGCGAAGAACATTGCCGAACTGAGCGGGTTGACCGAAACCGTCGACATCGAATCGGCGGGGGTCATTGTCAAGATCCGGCACGAGGCGCATGAGAATGACGCGGGGACTGATGGGAAAACTTCCGCGCAAGGCGATAACGCTAACAGCCGCCAGCAGAACAAGGATGTAACCACCGCGCCGCAGCCCGACCAGCCACAGCCAACTAAGCCGGC